>CAZIMR010000065.1:0-6604 GCA_964540215.1 uncultured Puniceicoccaceae bacterium | reverse complement strand
TATGCGTCGCACCGCGCCGTTGATTCGCACACGCTGAAAACCGCGTTGCTGCAGGCGCGGTAATTCCTCCCGTAAAATAGAGGGCTTGGTAATCATCCACGGCGCGAGGATCATCAAGCGACTCTTCTCCGGCTCAGCAAACACACGGGTTAAACAATCATCCATCGAGCGCCGCTCAATCAGACCGCCATCTTTCGGGCAATACGGCGTGCCGCAGACCGCCCACAGCACTCGACTGAAATCCGCAATCTCGGTGACAGTTGCCACCGTGCTACGTGGACTGCCGCCGCCACCCGTGCGCTGTTCCAAAGCGATCACTGGCGACAAGCCTTGGATAAAATCCACATCTGGTCGCGGAATTTGCTCCAGCACCATGCGCGCCTTGGTCGATAGACTATCAATATACTTCCGGTAGCCCTCCGCATAAATCGTATCAAATGCGAGCGACGACTTGCCCGAACCGCTCACTCCAGTGATCACCACCAATTGATTACGCGGAATCTTAAGACTGATATTCTTTAAGTTATGCTCACGCGCTCCCTTAACGGAGATCGAATCGGCATGTATTGGCGGCAACGATTTCATAAATACAAACCATACCGATAGACGCGCCCGCATCAGAGCGCAAGAGCGCGGGTCGATTGATTGCAAGAGTGATTATCTAGGCCAATGGTTCGGCACCAAGAAGTGAGGCTCCGCTGCATCTGGCAGCACAAACATCACACAACGCTCGGCGCTTGCAGCGTGCAGCGCTGAGACGGATGCGCGCGGCAATGAGGCCCGCAGCGGCGCAGACATACAAACTGGCCACAGCGGTTTAGGAATCATACAGACTTCTAAGACACCCGCAAAAAAGCGCTCCCAATCTTGCATATAAAGCCAGCGGCCTTTCCGGCAATCTTCGCGCATATTTTCGGGTAAGGGACACTCCACCGCTTCCATCGGATAAAAGATGCAGCCATAAATCAATTGACGAACTTCCACCTCCTCACAGCCCCAGCGTTGACGCAAAAGAGCCTGCGCCTCTGGACGTTGCTCCAACGATAACTGATGCGTGCGCATGCGATGCAGCTTTCGCTGCCAATTATCATGTGGATCTGGCCCTGGGAATGTCCAGCCCTCCGCAGTCGGCAGGCCAAGATAAAACTTAACCGCCAGTTCGAGTTGAAAGACTTGCTGCGAGTGCACAGCGCGCAGGATGTAATCGATTTCTCCCAAGGTGATCTGCTTGCGATCAAACACTTGAACATGATCCGCGAGCAGCTCTAGTTGATCCGATTCCCTCAGTAACAAACGCAGCGCGTCCTCATATAAATGCCCGAGTTTCTGATTGGTATTTAAGCGCATGTCCGACGTCGGCATGCCGAGCAGAGCACGGTCCAATGAAGCAGCTGATGGCAAATCACCAACCAGCAGAGGAGCGTCTTTTAAACTCTGCAGCAATGCCTTGGTATGAATGTCATTCATGGAACAGTCGTCACTGTTATAGAGTCGTTATACATTCGCAAGACCTCACCTCTTCGTGGAGTAAATCCGAACATACGATTTAATCGCGGAATAAGCCCGCGCGCTTCAGTGATTCATTCGTAGCGAATAGCTTTAAGCCATGAGTCCTAAAACACTACGTCGCAAGATAAGTATGCCCACGCAGAATCTCGGCATATTCATCGAGCATACGGGTGCCCTCACGTGGCTTGATGATGTCGGCCTTGGTCGCGCGGTCGATTTGCTTCTTCAATTGGCGCGTCAGGATGTGACCATCGTATTGCGTAAAACCGAGCACATCATTCACCGTGAAGCCCTTGATCTGATCTTCGATGTAGAAGCCGTCTTCCTCATCGTCCTCAAGAAAGACATGCACCTCATTCACACGGCCAAAGAGATTATGCAAATCACCCATAATATCCTGATACGCACCGACTAAAAAGATGCCTAAGAAGTAAGGGTCCTTCGCATTGAGCTCATGCAAACGAAGTGTACTACGCACATCTTCTACATCAGTGAATTTGGAAACTTTGCCCTCACTATCACAAGTAATATCAACCAACGTGGCATCGACATCTGGCGACTCATTGAGGCGGTGCAGCGGCACTATCGGAAACAATTGATCACAGGCCCAATGATCGATCAGCGATTGAAATACCGAAAAATTACAAACGTATTGCTCCGCCATCATCTGCGGCAAAGTCTCAAGTTCCTCGGGTGTATAGCCAGGGCCCTTGCCTTGATCAGCCAGCTCCTTACAAATCTTCCAATAAGTCGCATCAGCCTCAGCCTTCTCAGCAAGATCGAGATAGCCGAGTGAAAAGAGGTTGTTGGCTTCTTCCTTCTTCTGCTGCGCGTCGTGGTAGCGCTCCAAAGGACTGGAGCCATACTCGTTGACTAGAATCGATTGCAGATCGCGCAAGATTGGGTTGCGCTTTTTTTTCTTCGGAATCTTCGGATCGACCGAAGTTTTCGAAATACGATCACAGACACGGGTGACGAGGATCGAGTGCGGTGCAACAATCGCTCGGCCACTCTCGGTCACAATATCTGGCACCTCGACCCCTGCATCTGTGCAAACAGTCTTAATATTATAGACCACATCGCGCGCATACTCGCGCATGGTGTAGTTCATCGAGCTCTCGTAGTTACTGCGCGAGCCATCGTAATCGACGCCGAGGCCACCGCCGACATCCATCAGACGCATAGGGAAGCCCATCTTTTTCAGCTCACAGAAGAAGCGCGTGGCTTCGACGGTGGCTTTTTTAATGGTCTGAATATTGGGCACCTGCGAGCCGATGTGGAAATGAATCAGTTGCAGGCAATCCTCGAGGCCCGCGCGTTTGAGGCGTCGCGTGGCATCGATTATTTCAGGACTGGTCAGGCCGAACTTAGCATCTTCACCCGAGGAACCGGCCCACTTCCCTTCCCCAGATGTGGACAGCTTGATTCGAAACCCGATCAACGGCCGCACGCCAAGCGTCTTACTGATCTGAATGATGCGTGGCACCTCGCTAAGTTGCTCCACCACCAAAAAAATCTCCTTACCTAATCGTCGACCATGAAGTGCTAGTTTGATAAATTCATCATCCTTATAACCATTGCAGATGATCAAAGACTTCGGATTCTTATGCATCGCCAAAGCAATCATCAGCTCGGGCTTACTACCACACTCTAAACCGAAGTTAAACGCAGCACCTGCATCTTGGATCTCTTCGATCACCTCTCGCAGCTGGTTGACTTTGATCGGAAAGACGCCGCGATACTTGCCTTTGTAGTCCTCATTTTTGATGGCTTGTGCGAATAGCTCGTTTAAATCAATGACCCGCGTGCGCAAAAGATCCTGAATACGAATCGTCAAGGGCGGCTTGAGCCCTTTGCTAATCGCCTCGGCCACGATATCATGAATACGAATACTGCGTTGATCACGTGACGGGTGCACCAACATAAAGCCATTCTTATCAACCGAAAAATGCCCGCCGCCCCAGCGCTTAAGACCATAGTAGTCTTCAGCAGTGGCGATCGTCCAATCGTCCTGACCCGATTCAGTGGTTTGCTTCATAAGTAGTCGCGGTGCTCATCTTCAATCAACGGACGCGGAAAATGAATGATGCGCCCGCGTTTAGAAAGTAAAAAGAAGCGACAGCGCTCGCTATCTTTAAAAAAAAGCGCCCCCTCGATTACTCGAGTACGCCCTAAGTTTAGATCAGTTCAGCGTAAGCTGCTGGCTTCATCAAATCAGCGATTTGAGAATCGTCGGTCAGGCGGACTTTCAACAACCATCCTTGAGTGAAGGCGTCCTGATTGACCAACTCTGGCGATGCATCGACTGCTTCATTGATTTCAACAATCTCACAACTGACAGGCATGTAAAGATCCGATGCCGCCTTGACGGACTCAACCACTCCAAAAGTTTGACCAATCTCAAATGTCGCGCCGACTTCAGGGAACTCTACAAAAGTAATGTCACCCAGACTCTCCTGTGCGTAATCAGTAATCCCAATTGTCGCAGTGCCGCCATCGTGCAACTGAATCCATTCGTGGTCTTTAGTATATAGGTAGTCAGTTGGTAGATCGATCATAACTGATGAAAATCCCTAAAGATTGCCTAGTGTCAATTCTTCTACTCGAAGAATTCAATAATCTGCTCAATAATGTATTTGTGCTCAAGCGGAGTGATCTCTCCAGACTTCAATTGCTCATCGGCTTGAAGTACTTGCTGCGCCATACGCCCGAATGGATCAGCACCAATCGAATTAGGCACCAAGTCACTCTTCATCTTCGCGGTCATGATACTGGGCTCTAAATCATGATAATAGCCAAGATCTTCCGATAAGCCAAAGCGAATCAAGTTCTCACTCTTATCATTCGGCACTGGGGTGAAGTACTTAACCGCCGGATTGTATCCTTCTTTTTCGAGACGAATCTCGTGGCTCACTTTACGAGGGAGATCAACTGTCAATGGTGTGATGCCAGTCGCACTACCATTGATGTAAACACTCGCTTCCGCAGGGAATGAAAGAATAGCCACTTCCTGCAGCTTGCCCTCATCAAAAGAAGCACATGCAGAAAGAAGAAGCGCGAGCGCCAAAGTAGGAATACGGAATATAGTCGATTTCATGCAGTGCAAAAGGGATAAGATATTAGCAAAAATAATAACCTAACTGCCAACATAACTTTCGGTCAAGACTTTAGCAAAATACTCTGATTGATAACGTTCCACATAAAAATGGCTAAATGTGCTTGAACACACGCACTCGTCTCACTCAACATAGTCTTTAGTAAGCCAACGAATACGATATGCGAAATGCCCTCATTTCCAGCGATTGGCCACCCTCTAATGATCTTCACTTTTACCTTAGCAATCGCCTTTACAATCGGAGTCTCCGCGCTGTGCTCCATCTTGGAAGCGATGATCCTAAGCACCACCACCGCTGAAATCGAAGGGCTCAAGAAAGCGCACCCAAAAAGAGGTCAAAAACTGGAAAAATATAAGATCGAACTGGCCGAGACCAGCTCCGCGATCCTTAGCCTCAATACCATCGCCAATACGCTCGGTGCTACCATGGTCGGCGGGCTTGCGGTCAAGATCTGGCCTGAAGATCCCAATATTCTCTTCAAAGTCTCCGCCGCAATGGCCCTAGCCATCCTGTTTTTCTCAGAAATTATCCCCAAAAACATGGGCGTACTGTATCGTCCAGCCCTGCAGCCGATATTGATCTACCCGCTGACTTGGGTCTGCGCGATCATGGCCCCCCTGTCTGGCATCGTCGCAGTTCTAGTGCGCACAATGCTCAAACCAGCCGCAACCGCCACCGATAGTGACGAAGAAATCCTTTTACTCGCAGAGAAAAGCGCAAAAGATGGCACGCTCACCTCAAACGAGCGTGAAGTAATCCACAACGCACTCAGCCTAGATGAAGTGCTCGTTGACCAGATCATGACACCGCGCACCGTACTTTACGCGATCAATGAAGAAGAAACCGTCGGCTCCTTATTCGAGAAGGAAAACAACCTGCCCTTTGCGCGCATCCCAACCTTCCGCGATGAAACCGAAAACATCACAGGTATCGTCCGGCGACGCGACATCCTCAGCGCTAAGGCGAAAGATCAAGACGATCTACCGATTTCTTCAATGGCCACCGAAGCCATTTACATTCCTGACAACGCGACAGTCGATGATGCCCTGCAGATCTTCCTCAAGAAGCATCAACAACTCGGCATCGCAGTCGATGAGTTTGGCACCGTCTCAGGCGTCATCACGATGGAAGATGTCATCGAACACATCATCGGCCAAGAAATCTTCGAAGACGACGATCCAGCTATCGATATGCGCGAACTCGCTCGTCGCCAACAATTTGCAAGTAAGCACAAGAGCCGCAAAGGCTAGCACGAACCTCAAAGAAAACAAGCCCGGCTCGCCCTCGCTGCTTTGCTCAGCACTGCTTCACGCTTAACCTAGTGCGACGCTCTCGGCATACGCCCGCGCAAAATAAGTCAGGATCATATCAGCTCCAGCCCGGCGAATCGCCAGCAGCGACTCATCTCGGCAACGCTCCAGATCGAGCCAACCCCGCTCCGCAGCCGCGTGGAGTTGCGCATATTCACCGGAAACCTGATAGGCTGCGAGCGGCAATTCCGTCGACTCACGTACTTCGCGGATGATGTCCAAATACGGCCCTGCAGGCTTGACCATCAGCACATCCGCACCTTCCTCTTCATCCAAAGCCACCTCAATCAAGGCCTCGCGACGATTGCCGGGATTCAGCTGATACGTGCGCTTATCCAGATGATGTGTGCCAGCGCTACTAGCGCTCCCCACCGCATCACGAAACGGACCATAAAAGGCCGATGCAAACTTCGCTGAGTAGGCCATAATACTGGTCTTCTCAAAGCCATTGTCGTCCAGCACGGCGCGAATCGCACCCACACGACCATCCATCATATCCGAGGGTGCCACAAAATCGACGCCCGCCTCAGCAGCGAGCACTGCCATCTCAGCAAGAATTTCGACCGTGGCATCATTGACCAAATCGCCCGCCTGCACATCGAACAATCCATCGTGGCCATGCACCGTATACGGATCGAGCGCTAGGTCGGTGATCACCGCCATCTGCGG
>CAZIMR010000064.1:0-6698 GCA_964540215.1 uncultured Puniceicoccaceae bacterium | reverse complement strand
TGTACCGCGTATGAGCCTGGACATGATTTGATTGAGATGCTCGACGTCGATCCGCTTGAAATTGCAGAGAAAGACTTCTTCTACGGTGGAGGTTGTCCGGAATGTAGTGATACTGGCTATCGTGGTCGTGTCGGACTGTTTGAGATGATCATCGCTTCCGATGCAATTCGCGAATTAATTAATAACCGTGCGCCGACTCTTGCGATCAAGCAGAAAGCTCTGGAGCAGGGTATGCGCAGCTTGCGCGATGATGGGCTGCGTGCCATTTTCGACGGCAATTCTACAATCGAAGAAGTTCTAAAATATACTTAATCTATAACGCTCTACATATCCCCATGACTAAATTTAAATACACTGCGATTGATCAAAACGGTAAGCAAAAGACCGGTTCTATTGATGCTGAGAGTCAAGATGACGCGAGCTCCAAGGTGAGCGCAATGGGCTTGATGCCAACAAATATTACCGCAGGCGGCGGATCGTCTGCGAAGACGAAAAAGGTCGCTAAGGCTAAAGGCAAGTCTGGTGGGATAAACTTCGGTAAGGTCATTAAGCCAGAAGAGCTGACCACTTTTACACGCCAATTGGCGACTTTGTTGCAAGCCGGCTTACCACTGCTGCGCGCGATCGAGGTGATGATTCGTCAGGAGAAGAACTTGCGCTTTAAGGAGTGTCTGGAGCAAATTGCCGATCAGGTGAAGTCTGGT
Source organism: uncultured Puniceicoccaceae bacterium (assembly GCA_964540215.1). GTDB lineage: Bacteria > Verrucomicrobiota > Verrucomicrobiia > Opitutales > Coraliomargaritaceae > Lentimonas. Next base: position 5,994 of record CAZIMR010000064.1, on the reverse strand, counting down.
AACACATTCTCTGATGGCTTACTTCAACATCCTAAGATCTTTGACCGCCTATTTGTAAATATGATTAAAGCCGGTGAGGCGGGTGGTGTGCTCGATGTGGTGCTCTCTCGTCTAGCGGGGTTCATGGAGAAGGCGCAACGCACCAAAAAGAAGGTAAAGTCTGCAATGGTGTATCCGATCGTGGTGGTCGGTGTTGCTGTTTCAATCGTCGTCCTCCTAATGGTCGTGGTGGTCCCTAAGTTCCAAACGATTTTCGATGACATGCTCGATGGCGCGGCATTGCCTGGCCCGACTCAATTGGTGGTGGGAATCAGTAACTTCCTGCGCGATAATATTTTCATTTCATTGGGCTTGATCGCCGCACTTGTTTTTGCGGTTAAGTTTGCACTGCGCACTGATATCGGCTCGAAGGCCTTTAATTGGTGTGCGATCAACCTTCCGAAGGTTGGTGATCTGGTCAGCAAGGTAAATATCGCTCGTATTACACGCACTTTCGGCACGCTACTTTCCAGTGGTGTTCCGATTCTTCAAGCGATTACGATTACGAAAGATATTACTGGTAATATATTTTACACCAATGCGCTGACTCGTATCCACGACAGTGTGCGTGACGGTGAATCGCTCTCGGCGCCGATGGGCCGTGAGAAAGTCTTCCCAGATATGGTGACCAGCATGATCGATGTCGGAGAGGAGACTGGCGAGCTGTCTCAGATGTTGAACCGTGTCGCAGATAATTACGACGAAGACGTGGATAATGCGGTGGCCGGTATTACATCGATCATCGAGCCTGTGATGATCGTGTTCCTCGCGGTCGTGGTCGGTTTTATCGTCATCGCGCTGTTCCTACCGATCGTTGAGATCATTAAGCAACTCACGGGTTGATCCGATACCAATCTAACTTTTCAAGAACCCGCGACCGTAGTGTCGCGGGTTTTTTATTGGCCAGGCGGATCTTATGAAAGCATCTAAGGATTTGCTTTACCCCTTGCCGCAAAGTCTGTGTTGTTGGCACTTCGATGACTACTATCCTAATTGCGTTTATTTCCCTTCTTATTCTTAAATACGCTACCAGCACGCTGCTGGATGTGCTTAATTTGCGCTATGTAAAGCGCCAATCTGCAGCGGTGCCGATGGGCTTTAGTGACTTTATTGATCTGCCGACCTATCAGAAGTCGATTCAGTACACGGAGGCGAAGACGCGCTTCGGCCTCGTCAGTAATTTTTACGACTCGATCATTCTTGCCGTAGTCGTGCTGTCTGGCCTGCTGCCGTGGTTATATACAAGCTTGAGCGCAACCTTCGGCTTTGGTATCTGGGGGCAGGCATTAGTTTTGTTTCTGATTGCGGTGATCTTGGGGCTGCCCGGCATGCCTTTCGAGTGGTGGAGCACTTTTCGAATCGAGGAACGTTTCGGTTTTAATAAAAGTACGCAGAAACTTTGGGTCGTCGATAAAGTGAAGGGGTTTGTGCTTGGGTTTGGCATCGGCTATCCGCTACTCGCGTTATTGATCTTCCTCGTCACGAGTGCTGGAGATCTTTGGTGGGTCTGGGGTTTTACGGTTTTCTTCTTGTTCCAACTGGTGATGGTGGTGGCGTATCCGATGTTTATTATGCCTTTATTTAATAAGATGGAGCCGATGGCAGCAGGGGAGTTAAAGGATCGTCTCTTTGCTTTGGCCGAGCGGACTGGCTTTAAGGCCCAAACAATTCTAGTGATCGATGGGAGTAAGCGCTCTGGCCATTCGAATGCGTTTTTTGCCGGCTTCGGGCGTTTTCGCCGTATTGTACTGTATGATACATTGATCGAGCAAATGAGCCACGAAGAGCTGGAGGCGGTACTCGCTCACGAAATCGGGCATTACAAAATGGGCCATATCCCAAAAATGATTACGCTCTCTGGTGTGATGACATTCGGTATGTTTGCATTGCTTGGATGGTTGGAGAGAGGCACTTGGTTGGCTGAGGCTTTTCACTTTAGTGAGGATGTGGCGGGGGAATTTGTGCCAGTGTTACTGCTATTTATGCTGTTGAGTGGTTTGCTCACTTTTTGGCTATCGCCTTTTAGTAGCCTGTGGTCGCGCAAGCATGAGTACGAAGCGGATGCCTTTGCCCGCGATGCGATGGACTCCTCCGAGCCTTTGATTCGCGCACTGCGTAAGTTACACAAGGAGAATTTGAGTAACTTGACGCCGCATCCGATTTATAGCCGTTTCTATTATTCTCATCCAACTTTATTAGAACGAGAAAGCTCATTGAATAATAGTTAGTTAAGTGCTACCTTATGAGGCTTATGCGATTCGTATTAAGTCAATTCTGTCTGCTACTTACGGCGGTCTTTTGCCAGCAGTCTGCATATGCAAAGCCCATTCGTCTGGCCACCTATAATCTGAATAACTACTTGGTGATGGATCGATATGTCGGCGCAGTCTGGCGCCCATCCTATCCTAAGCCTGAAGCGGATAAGATGATCATCCGCCAAGTAATCAAACAGGCGCGGCCAGATATCTTGGCAGTGCAGGAGATGGGGACGCTGCCGTTTCTTGAAGAACTTCGTGCCGATCTAGCCGAAGAGGGCGTGCATTATCCCTACACCATACATCTGGCGGGTGTGGACCAGGTGCGCCATGTCGCGGTGCTCTCAAAGCTTTCACCCACCGCGGTGGTCAAGCACAACGATTTGGGATTTAAATATCAAAATGGCCGTAAACGCGTGAAACGCGGCATGCTGGAGCTCTCTTTCGAGCGCTCAGACGGGAGTGTTTTTAAGCTCTTTGTGGTGCATTTGAAAAGTCGTTGGACGGATGTGAAGGCAGACCCAGAATCGCAGCAGCGGCGTTCGCGCGAGGCGGAAGCATGCCGCAATCGAATTATCGAGCGTAGTTATGATCTAGGTTTGACGGACTTCGTGGTCGTCGGGGATTTTAATGATCATCCGGCAAGTGCCACATTGCGGCGTTTTTATCGGAAGGGTGATTTTGATATTGGTGCTTTGCTGCCAGCCTCAGATTCGCGTGGCGAGCAATGGACGTATTTTTACCATAAGCAGGTCGTCTACTCTTTGGTCGATGGATTTGTTGTTTCGGGGTCACTGATGCCGCAGGTGGTCGCTGGCGAAGGCCATATCGTTGACATTTCAGATGTCTTGCTTGGCAGTGACCATCGCATGGTGTATCTCGATCTTGCCGAGCCTGAGCCTAGGTTAGAGACCACCGATTCGTGTGACTTAAATTTCCGGGTGGACTGAGATACTCGGTTGCCAGCGGATAATAAGTGCCGCAATATTTAATCTTTATGGAAATTCTATTTTTAGGCACAGGGACGTCACAAGGGGTTCCGATGATTGCGCACCCAGAAGGTGGTTGTGATCTAAATAATCCACTGAACTGGCGCACGCGCACCTCGATTCATGTTGAGATGGGCGGGCACCACATCCAAGTCGATGCGGCTCCGGAGTTTCGTATGCAATGTATCCAGAATGAGGTGACGCAGATTGATACCTTTATTTTAACACATTCACACGCAGACCATATTTTGGGGATGGATGACCTACGCCGCTTCTGCGATCTAAACGGTGGCACTGCGTTGCCTGTTTATAGTAGTGTGGAAGGCTTGCAGCGGATACGTGAGATTTTCCCGTATGCAATTTTAGATAAGCCAACGATTAAGGGCTATCCTGCATTTAAGCTGGAGGAGATGCCGCAGGTGCTTGAAGTCGCCGGTGGTAGTATTGAGTCGGTTTATCTTCCGCATGGTCCGATGCGGGTGTTAGGGCTGATCTTTACAGAAGCCGAAACGGGTAAAACATGTGCTTATTATACCGATTGCAAAGAGGTCGGTGAGGAGGCGCGTTTACTTGCCGAGGGTGCCGATGTCGTTATTTTGGATGGCCTGCGTCCAGAGCCGCATCCTTCGCACATGACTGTGGCTGAAGCGACTCAGACTGCAAAAGAGATGGATGCGAGCCTCTCGTTTCTGACGCACATGACCTATCGGGTCGATCACGAGACGACTGAGGCCAGCTTGCCAGACAATATTCGCCTCGCCTACGATGGGCTCCGAGTGAGCTGGTAGCTGCCCGTGCATGAACCAAAAGCGTCGCATCGGCGATGCCTGAAAACGCTGACGTATTTTAAGCACCGAGGGCGTCGCTGCCGATGGAGTCAGCTCCAAATGCGTGCCGTATGACTGCCAGATTTGTCAACTGTCGCCTGTGACTGTACTTCAGCTATATCTCTGCAAGTGACGATAAACCTAAAAAAATCCCCGGCAAACTACTGACGGGGATTTTTATTTACTAACAATAGCTGCTATGAAGCGGCTGAGTCTGCGTATTGGCCAAGATTGCGGAACTTGGCATAGCGGTCATCTAGCAGCTGCTGGAGACTCTTCTTTTTGAGTACTTTAAGTGAGTCGAGGATAGCTGCTTTCATCGTGACTGCCGCTGCATCGTGATCTCGATGTGCGCCGCCAGTAGGCTCGGGTAAGACCCGATCGACGACGCCAAAGCCTTTGAGGTGCGTCGGGCTAAATTTCAAGGCTTCGGCTGCCATCGGTGCAGCCGCACGGTCTTTCCAGAGGATCGCTGCACACCCTTCAGGAGAGATTACCGAGTAGTAGCCGTTTTCAAAGATCATGACTTCGTCCGCTACTGCGATGCCAAGTGCTCCCCCAGAACCACCTTCACCGATGACGATGGTGATGATTGGTACTTTCAGTGCACTCATGTCGCGAATGTTGACTGCAATCGCCTCGGCAACATGGCGTTCTTCTGCGCCGATACCAGGGTAGGCACCTGGAGTATCGACCAGGGTGATAACTGGCATGTCGAATTTCTCAGCCATTTCCATTAGGCGCATCGCTTTGCGGTAGCCTTCCGGATGTGGGCAACCGAAGTTGCGAAGTAAATTTTCCTTGGTGTTACGGCCTTTTTGTTGACCGATTACCATCACGGGCTTGCCTTCGAGAAATGCGGGGCCGCCAACGATGGCAGCGTCCTCGCGAAAGCGGCGATCGCCGTGAAGCTCTTCGAAGTCGGTAAATACACGTTCTATGTAGTCGAGCGAGTAGGGGCGCTTCGGGTGGCGCGAGAGTTGTACGCGTTGCCAAGCAGTGAGGTCCGAGTAAATGTCGGCCTTAATTTTCTCGATCTTTTTTTCGATCGCTTCGATTTCGTTGCTCACATCGACCTTGGACTCTTGCGATACCTGGTTGAGTGTGATCAGTTGTTTCTCTAGCTCGCGCAGAGGTTTTTCAAATTCAAGCGTGTAAGTTACGTCTTCCATGTTGAGATAGATTTAGAGGAGCGATTTATCGGCTGTCAATGCCGCTAAATAGTATCCTTTTCGGGAGGAGATTGTAGTTCGTCCTTCCAGCCAAGCATCCGCGCCTGCGCGCCGTAATGTTCCGCTTTATCTTTATCGCCGCGCTCGACCCAGATACGAGAGAGGCTGGTGTTGATGTGAATATCGTTGGGTTTGAGCGCATGCGCTTGCTCTCCCGCTGAGAGGGCATCGTCGTAGTGCCCTTCAGAAAAATAAACTTCAGTCAGTGCATGCCAGGTTTCGAACGAATTCGGGTGTGCGGCGCTCAGCGCAGTCAGTTTGCTGAGCGCCAACTTGCTGTCGCCAATAGTGAAGTCAAAGGTGGCGTCATCGATTTGGTCTTGGAGAGAAGTAGGGTCTGTCATATCTTTTAGGTTGCTCTGTGCAGAAGGCCGTTTTGAGATAGAGTTATCTCATCTTATGGCTGACCCGCAAATCGAAAAACTTCTTATTGTTCAACATCGCGATGTATCGCTTTTAAAAATCGAGCAAGACCTTGCTCGTATTCCTATTGAGCGAGGAATCGTCGAGGCTGAAATCGCCTCGGAGGAGGCTAATGTCGAGGCCGCTCGGCAGGCGCTGATTTCTAAGGAACTCCAACGCAAGGAAATCGATGTCGATGTTCAGGCCAAGGAAGGCGCCTTGCTGCGCTTCCGCACTCAGCAGGCTGAGG
>CAZIMR010000063.1:0-6704 GCA_964540215.1 uncultured Puniceicoccaceae bacterium | reverse complement strand
CGCTCAGTATGGCCGACTGGCTCAATTCTGGCCTGCTGCAAAATGCGATCGACGCCGTCCCAAGCCTAAACAATCGAGAGAATGGCAGGGACTTAATTTCCCCACACACACCCGCATACATCTCACAAGCCACGCTGATGAATGCTCTAGGCCCTTTTTCCTTTGTTCGCTCAGATACATTCCGAATTCGAGCCTATGGAGCTGCGCTGAACGGAACGAATAACCAACCGCAATCTAAAACCTACCTCGAAGCAGTGCTACAGCGCTTACCCGATGCGCAAAGCAACCGCCAGTTCGGACGGTCATTTAATATTCTCATCATGCAATTGATTGCACCAATCAATTAGTCCCCACCACTCCGTACGTCATGAAATTCAACATTTACCTTTGGATAACCTTAATTGCAGTGACGACAGAATCGGCAGAATCGGCAAGCGAGCCAACCTCTTACTCTGTCACTTTCTCAACTTATGCGCTGCGAGTACTGGAGACTGAAAATCTCTATTACGCAGATGCTCCCGGAAGTTTAACGAAACTTGAGTTTAGGAAAAAAAGCCGATCAGACCATTACCAAGCTACACTTCAAAAGGCCGACGGCACACTCCGAATGTACCGCAGAAACGGACCATCTGCAAAAAAAATGTCGGCCATATTAGTCGGTCAAATTCGAATCGATCCAACTGACGTTCCTCTACTCCTACTCATCACACCAGGCAATGATCGCACAGTGAATACGATTAACGCCTATGCAATCGACGACTCACAAAGCAACTTCCCCACAGGTAGCATTCGCCTAGTAAACCTCGCGGGGGTTGATGTCTTAGGAAGGATCGGCAGCGAGCAGATTACCCTAGGAAATGGAGGTATTAGCCAAGCATATCATACGGAAAGCCAGCAGTTCCTCGATATTTCCATCGCTGCAAAAGGTAACAATCGCTACCATCTACTCTACAAGAAAAACATTCGAGTTGCTTCCGGCAGTCGCAGCCTGCTGATTCTAACACCTCCTGCTCGAAAAGGCTCAATACGCATCGGCGGGCACTTATTACTGTAATTCCAAAACTAGATTAAACAGTCAAGGCAGCGCTATAATGCACCGTATTTCTGCCACAGATAAGTGAACGACCACGCGAAATCGCGGGGCCGCTCCTCGATCCATTCATTCAAGGCATCTAGATCGATCCATTTACCATCGCTCACTTCTTCCGGATCGAGCAAGAACGGGCCTTCTGCTCTACAACAGTAGACCCAAACGAACTCCTGCCCAGTTTGCTTGCAAGGCGACACTTTAAAAATGCGCTCTAACCCACTAGGATTTGTCAGACCGATCTCTTCAGCCAACTCACGCGGCGCGGCGGCATCGTAATCTTCGCCACTATCGACGTGACCTGAGCATGAACTGACCCATTTACCAGGCGCGGAATCTTTATTTAGCGAACGGCGCTGTAAATACAATTGCCCCGCCGCGTTAAAGACGAAGACATGCACCGCACGGTGCATGAGTTGCTCGCGATGAACCACGGAACGCTCCGCTACGCGAAGGACCGTATCCTCGGCATCAACGACATCAAATAATTCTATTCTATTCACAGTTAGTTTAATAAGTTAAGCAGTGATATAATAACAAACTATTTATGACATGTTCAGCGACAAAAGTTCCACCTATGAAGAATAAAAAGGAAATTATTCACTAAAGTCCGACTGTTCTGCCTAATGGCAGCATATCAGGCACGCTAGCTTCTAGCGAATTAATCCCTTGAAATCTTCAAAGTGACCAGTGAAGCCACCCGGCACACCTTTGTTGATCACAGCAACCGCATCATGTGAATGCAGCGATTCAAGGTGCGCGCAGGCGACTTGAAAATCAACAATACGCGGCTCTTCATCAAGTTGCTCGTAGAGAAGCCGAGCGGCATCTTCGACAAATTTGGTAAAGGCACCATTCATCTCGGCAAATGCTTGCTCGTCCTCACGCTTGACCATGACTTGGGTCTCGGTCTTGAGGGCTTCGAGGCACAGCTGCTGAATCTCTTCGATCGAGACATGTGCGTCCTCGGCGACTTCGACACTCACGCGAGCGGTGCTACGCTGGGAGTGCGGGATGCCGTAGATATTACGAGCCCCACGTGCATGCTCGGAAAGCTCAGAGGAGCAAGGGCAGGCAGATGAGTAGATAAAGTCAAAGTGGATGTATTTACGGAAGCGGTCGAGCTCGTCGATCTTACCTTCGAATGCGCATTTGTAATACTGCCAGCCTTCGAGCCCACTACGCAGGCTGGGCTTGAGGATTGGGTATTCGAAATCGAGCTTCAACTGAGCGCGGTGCGCGATGACCTCAGTCTTATACTGCAGCAAGATCTCGTGCAAGAGATCGGGAGTGAAGATACGCTCCTGAAACGTGTAGAACACCCGCATGATGCGCGACATGTTGATCCCTTTCTGGTTGGCCTGCAAGGAGACTGTGCCGGTGATCGAGGTTTCGAGCGACTGCGCATCAGAAGTGGGCGTGATGTAGCGCAGTGGGAGTCTGAAATTTGAAATGCCGACCTTGAGGATGGGCACATTGGCACCGAATATCTGCTGCGCGTCTGCGTTCTGCATATCGGGAAGGCCAGAGCGATATTCGTCGGTAAGGGCGAAATTCTGGTCATAGAATTTCTCTGGCTTCGCGCTAGCGGCAGTCAATTCGTCCTGTGCTGGAATGCTTTTTTTATTTTTCATACTTCGATGGATCGCTTGCAGGCTTACAACCGACACTCTTATAACAAGCTGCCTGAGAATGACTAGAGGCGCAAGCCCACGTCTGTGTTTGTGAGAGCGGAGGACATAAAGCAGTAATGCACCACTTGGCAAGTTCGGAAAAAGGCTTTGCCGAACTTGCCAAGCGTGCTAAGCCTCTGCGTACATGCAGTCCGATTTTAAGATTTTAGGTTCCAGCAGCCATGGTAATTGCGCTCTACTCCGCACCGGTAATAGCAAAATCCTGATTGATGCCGGCTTTTCAGGCAAACGTATCGGACTGATGCTCGAAACATTTGGAGAATCGATCGAGACCATCGACGCGGTGTTCCTGACTCACGAACACAGTGACCACGCACAAGGGATCCGCGGCCTCGCCAAGCGCGCAGACCTGCCAGTCTTTGCCAATCGCGATACCGCGGACGCGGTGCAGAGTAAACTCGTTAAAAAAGTCAATTGGCAGGTCTTTCAGAGCGGTACAGGCTTTAAATTTCGTGACATTGAGGTGTGCTCCTTTTCTGTGCCGCACGATGCCTACGATCCTGTCGGCTTCACCTTTCACTGGGGCGAGGTGGATGACCTGATCTCGCCACGCCAAAGCCTCGCATGGGTCACCGACCTAGGGTATGTCCCCGAGCACATCAAACAACACATTAAATCAGTACAAATCTTGGTCCTCGAGGCCAATTACGACGATGAGTTACTAGAGAATGATGAGCGGCGCCCTTGGTCCCTCAAACAACGCATTAGAGGTCGCCACGGCCACCTCTCCAACGACGCTTGTTACGAGGCTCTAAGCGCACTAAATGGCAGTTCCGAAGTGCGCGAAGTCTACCTCGCGCACCTCAGTAAAGACTGCAATACGGTCGAGTTAGTACAAAATAAGTTTGCGGCTCTCGCGGGCAACGCTAGCACATTCAGCATCAAAGTGATCGATCCTAAAATCGATGCTGCCCTCACTGCGAAATCCTAAAGAAATTTATAGACCTTAATAACATGAAAAATCCTTATCGCAAAACGAAGATAATTTTTACAGTAGGGCCAGCCACACAAGACGAGGCGACGCTAGAGAGACTCATCCACGCAGGTGTCGACATCTGCCGTATCAATATGGCGCATGCCGACCATGCCTGGTCGCGCGAAATCATCCGCCGCGTACGCAAAGTCTGTAATCGTGTCGGGCGCCAAATCTCGATCATGATGGACGTCAAAGGACCAGAGATCCGTACTGGCGATGTGCCTGAGACTTTTGAACTGGAAAAAGGTGAAGCAATCGACTTCACCTTCGGAGAAGGTATTGGCAGCGTAAACGAAGACGGCATCCGCCGTGTTGACGTCAACTACCCGGGCTTTGCCCAAGATATCAAAGTCGGCGAGACCGTCCTCGTCGACAGTGGCCTGATGCGGCTCCTCGTGGTTGAAATCGAAGGTCAACGCGTCCGCTGCGAAGTAGTCATCCCTGGCCCACTGAGCAACCGTCGGCACATTAATTTACCCGGCGTCCGCGTCAACCTCCCCGCAATCACCAAAAAGGACCAAGGTGATGTTGATGTCGGCATCGAAGAAGGCATCGAATTTTTTGCCCTATCGTTCGTACGCGAACCAAGCGACCTCGATATTTTCCATCGCTATCTCTCGAAAAAAGGCTCGCTGGCTCAAGTCATTGCGAAAGTCGAAGATCAACAGGCGATTCGGAACCTCGAAGGCATCATCAAAGCCTCCGATGGCCTTATGATCGCCCGCGGCGACCTTGGCGTCGAATGTCCTTTTGAGGATTTACCACTGATTCAGTCACGCGCAATCAACGCTTGTATTCAGAATACAAAACCGGTGATCGTTGCGACCCACATGCTCGAATCGATGATCGACTCACCGATTCCGACGCGTGCGGAAGTGACTGACATTGCGAATGCAATTCGCGAAGAAGCGGATTGCGTCATGCTCTCTGGCGAGACCACCGTCGGCAAATACCCAGTAGAGTGCGTTGAGACAATCAATCGTATCGCCAAGCGGATGGAAGCTGAAGATGGCCCAGTGCTGCGCGAAGACTTAGTGCTCAAGCTGCCAAAGTCGAAAATGCTGCGCTCCGCGGTCTATCTCGCCTCCGAACTCGAAGACGCTGGTGTTGTGGTGTTCACACGCCGAGGCTTACTCGCGCAAAAGCTCTCTTCACTTCGACCCAATGTGCCCGTTTACGCATTTACCGACAACCAAGACATTTTCGGACAGCTACTGATCATGCGTGGCATTGAGCCGTTCTTCATGGAATTCGATAATCACGACCCGGAACACACCATTCAGAATGCCTTCAAGGCCCTAGAAGCGCGCAATTGGGCAAAGAAAGGCGCTTCTATGGTTGTCATTACCAATGTGATCGCCGGCGAAAAAATCATCGACACGATTCAGCTGCGTGAGGTTGAATAAATAGGAGTAATTACCCCGCTCTACTTATGGATAAATTAAAAAACATTTTACCACTACTGGCATTGCTCTTCGGCGCGATTGCCGTCTTCGAATCTGGCGCTCGCTATGGTGCAAACAACATGCGTGCTCATTCGATTGCCAGCGAACTACAGCTACCGTTGGGCATCTACATCTCAAGCAATTCAAGCATGGATGCGCAAACGCAAAACCAATGGTCGGCAATCATCGATCACGGGATCACCGCTGGCGCGATTCACCGCCAACTCTGGTATCTCAACAAAGATGCCAAAGCTCAACTCGACAAAGTGCTGGCGGTTGCGCTCTCCGTGCGTGGCGATGCTACTGCCAAACGCTTTGAATTGATCGTCAACAGCGAAGAGGAAGCACACGCGCTCAGCGAAACGAAGCTCAATGACATTCAGAGCGCCCTCAACCGCGCGAAAGTCGAACTGATCGACAATGCCCCTAAAGAAGGCCCAGTGGATCAGGGCAACAACGCCGAATAAATACCACTTGACGGATGATTGAATGGCGACGACCCCTTCAGTCGTCCACGTGGGTGCTCAATTTATATCAATCGGGCGGTCGGATAATGGTTCGTAATCGATTTGATTCACCATGTGCAAAAAAACTGAAGAATAGCGCTCAGGTGCAAGTATTATTAAGCTAGGCTCTGAGAGCTGTAGTCATTCAGCTGTAAGGTGGCAGACGACAATCCGATTACTTTCACATGAAACTTACTCTCATTCCACTCATGATTTTTTCTCTCTTCACTAACATGCTCTTCGCTGGACTTGAAGTCGGCAGTGACGCACCGCAAATTTCTGCCATTGACCATACCGGCAACACGATCGATCTCGGTGCGGCATTCAACACCGGCACCACCGTTGTCTTTTTCTACCCTAAAGCGATGACGCCGGGATGCACCAAGCAAGCCTGTAGCCTACGCGATTCTTGGGAACTGCTGCAACAACGAGGCGTTACCATATTTGGCATCTCCGCAGATACTGCCAAAACACAAGCGGCGTTTCGCAATAAGTATCAGCTTCCTTTCACGCTGATTGCCGATACTGATAAAGTGGTCAGTAGCGCATTTGATAAGAGTCGTTGGAGTCGCCATGCCTACATCTTTAGAGATGGGAAACTAGTCTGGCTTGACGTAAAAGCGTCGACCGCAAATCAGGCTGACGATGTGCTGTCAGCGCTCGACGCCCTCAACAAATAAGGCGTACTGAGGCGCGCAAAAGAGGCGTTGATTTAAAAGAAAAAGGCTTCTGCCAGTGCTTGCTCAGTCGCCATTGGCTTGACTCGAGTAGAGATGTTCACCTCGCCCTTTCCTAACGACGCATGAATCTCGCCACACGAGCCGTCCTTGAATTTACGGCATTTTAAGTATCGCTCGTCGTTGTAAACAAATTCCAGTTCCAACGCGCACGGGTCTGACGACTCTAATTCGATCAGTGAAAATTCCGCGCAAGGCGACACGCACGACTTACTGACATCGCGATCAGACAAACATGACTGCACCCATTCCAGAAGCC
>CAZIMR010000062.1:0-6709 GCA_964540215.1 uncultured Puniceicoccaceae bacterium | reverse complement strand
CTTAGCGGATGTAGCAATCGTCAATACCTATTACCTTGGGCTGTTGGCAAATTCGGATAATCAGAAAGATCGTGCTGTCGCCGCACAGTTGAAGGTTTTTTTCCCGAATCAAGCGGCACGCGGCACCCATGTGAATGTCAGTGGTGCCGGGGTGGTTGCCGGGAGTGATCAAGTCGAAGCAGCACAGAGATTTCTAGAGTATTTAGCGACGGATGAAGCGCAGTCCGCCTTCACCGGCGCTACCTATGAATACCCAGTCGTGTCGGGTATTAAATGGTCGCCGCTACTACAGCAGTGGGGGACGTTTAAGGCCGATCCAATTAGCTTGGCTCGATTGGGTGAGCTAAATGCAGATTCAATACGCTGTTTCAATCAGGCTGGATGGGAGTAACTGTGCGGTCCGAAAGTAGGAGAGGGCAGCGAATCGATCTGTGGTCGGGTTTAGTGGTGTTGTGCGCGCTGTTGTTACTCGCCCCTCTGATCGCAGTTTTTATAGGAGTTTTTCAGCCAACTGAAGAATGGCAGCACTTGGTGAGCACAGTGCTACCTAGCTATCTGCTAAATACCATGATTCTCGTGTTAGGCGTGAGTCTGGTCAGTATTCTCTTTGCGCTGCCGACGGCATGGTTTGTGGCCACGTACGAGTTTCCTACGCGAAGTTTTTGGAAGTGGGCATTGGTCATGCCGCTGGCAGTGCCGACTTTTGCGTCCGCATTTACTTATTTTGATGTATTAGAATGGTCGATCCCACTAATTATTAAGGTTCGTCAGGTGTGGGGATTTGATGCTTCGCAGTGGGTCGAGCACTTGGTGCGGTATGGTATGTTGATCTTATTGCTAAGCTCAGTGCTTTATCCTTATTTGTATTTGGGTTTACGCTCTGCTTTTTCCAAGCAGCAGGGGGTTTATTTTGAGGCTGGTCGAATGCTTGGGAAACGACCTGGTTCAATTTTCAGACGGATTGCCTTGCCCATGGCGCGACCGGCTCTGATTGCTGGTCTGAGCCTGGTTGTCATGGAGGTGGTGAATGAATACGGCGCGGTAAATTTATTTGGAGTGCCGACATTGACTGAAGGTATTTTCCGCACTTGGTTTGGACTCGGAGATCGCGCCTCGGGCCTGCGTTTAGCGGTGATTGTAGTGGTGATCGTATTTGCGATATTAGTCATCGAGGTCTGGCAAAGAAAACGCCTGCGATATGTTGAAGGCGCGCAGGCGAACTTTCCGCATCGACGCGTTCGGCTGCAATGGCGAGGTGCTTGGGGTGTGGTACTTTGTTGTGCGCTGCCGGTGATGATTGGATTTTTATTCCCAGTTATACGCTTGGTGTATTGGGCAATCGTGGCGACAGAGGACTTCAATTTTGCAGTTTTTTTTAAACAAGCACTGACTAGCCTAACGTTGGCTTCCATCACTGCGCTGTTGCTCAGTTTAGTTGCCTTCTTTTTAGCATTTAGTGTGCGAGTCCATAGTGATTCAAAAGTTTGCAAATTGGTGCGGGCTTCAACACTTGGTTATGCGATTCCGAGTGTGGTAACTGCTGTTGGAGTGATGGTCTTGTTAGGCGGCATGGACCAGTTATTATCCGACTTATCGATATCGCTGGTTCTGAGTGGTAGTTTGTTCGCCATCAGTTTTGCATACATGGTGCGCTTTATGACTGTCGCTTATCAGCCATTGAATGCCAGTATGCAGGGTGTTTGTTCAACCTTACATGAAGCGTCTCGCACGCTTGGGCAAGGGAACTGGCAAAGCTTGATTCGCATACACTGGCCATTGTTACGGGTGAATATTTTAGCCTGTGCGACTTTGGTGTTCATCGATATTATGAAGGAACTGCCGCTAACTTTAGTCCTACGGCCGAGTGATTTTGAGACTTTAGCGACCTTTGCATTTGGCTTTGCCAAAGAGGGCTACATCTATGATTGTGCACTCCCTTCTTTATTGATTATTGCGCTTGGGGTTTGGGGCTTGCTTGTGATTGAACGCTGGGTTGATAAAGAGGCCAGCCAATCATGTTAGAAGTACAAAATATTTCAAAATCTTTTTCAGGGAACAACGTGCCTGCGGTGCATGATGTCTCTTTTCGTGTGGCTGCAGGGGAACTGTTATCCTTAGTCGGTGAAAGTGGCAGCGGAAAGACCACTTTGCTGCGCATGATCGCAGGCTTAGAAATCCCGGATCGTGGCTTGATTCGTACGAATCGTGGATGTTTGTCTAGCGACAAAGCTTGGGTGGTTCCAGAAGAACGCCGAATAGGGCTCGTATTTCAAGGAGGTGCACTCTTCCCGCATATGTCGGTTGCTCAGAACCTAGGGTATGCGATGGGGCAGTTGCCCAAAAGTGAACTCCAGGATCGCGTTGACGAGTATCTGAAGTTGGTGCAATTGGACGGGAAGTCGGAACGTTATCCGCATGAGTTGTCTGGTGGCGAACGACAACGTGTCGCACTGGCTCGGGCATTGGCCGCCAAGCCCGATATAATTTTACTTGATGAGCCTTATAGTAACCTAGACGTAGCGCTCACTGCGGATTTGCGTGAACAGGTGCGTGCGGTCCTGCAGCAGAAAAAAATCACCGGTGTTTTAGTCACACATGATCCTGCCGACGCGCGTCATTTTGCTGATCGTATAGCGATTATGCGCAAAGGGGTACTGGTGCAGTTAGGACTTGTAAAGGACGTGGTCGATCATCCCTGTGACATGTATTGCAGTTTGCTGATACGAGGCCGT
The DNA here is from genome assembly GCA_964540215.1 of uncultured Puniceicoccaceae bacterium. Taxonomy (GTDB): domain Bacteria; phylum Verrucomicrobiota; class Verrucomicrobiia; order Opitutales; family Coraliomargaritaceae; genus Lentimonas. Next base: position 3,977 of record CAZIMR010000062.1, on the reverse strand, counting down.
TAACCGATACGCATGTCGGATGTTGTTTAATTGAATCGACCGAGTGCTGATTTAAATCAACCGGTGCCGCTCGCGGTATTTTGACCGTTTGCTGCACTTATGATAGCCTTTGCAGGCATTGGTACGCTTTTGGTAACAAGCCATGTCGGGTTTTGAAGGCTCTGGCGAAATGGCTGGCGTTTGAGTATCCTACCTCGTTTGCGACCTGGATCACGCTATGACGATCATTTTTCAATAATTCGGCGGCATGATCCATTCGAACTTCACGTAAAAAAGTAAACGCGGTTTTGCCGAGGATGCTTTTGAACGCCAATTTTAATTTATGCTCGTTCAGGTTGCCGAGCTTACAAAAGTCATCAATGGAATGTTCACGCCCTGGGTCATTTCGGATCTCTTCGATAATCCGATTCATCGCATCGCGGTCATTGGCATTTAGAGTACGGTCAGCTAGATTGTTGTTTTCTGGTTGGCTCAGGATTTCGGCGATCCATGACAGTACATTCGATTCGAGTTGTAGGCGGTGGCGTAGTCCATCTATCGATGCGTTTACAATTTTTTTTGAGGCTTCAAATGCGTTGCTGTTCATTTGTCCGCTGTTAAAAGGAACTGCGACGGCTCCATTGGCGAACTGTTCTAAGTCTGCTGCGCGCTCGGTATCTGTACCAATATCCAGAAGTAAGCGAGTGAGTTCCTGTGAGCAAAGAATCAAATCAATTTGGGCGGTTTCTGTGCTGGTGCGGTCAAGGCACAATGCAGAATTAGAAAAGCGAAACCATTGCCCGGGTTCGAGTTTTTCGACGTTGCCGTCGATTGGCTCTGCTTTGGCCCAGCCTGAGTTCACGTATCCGAGGACTAAGCGCTGCTCAGTAAAGTCGATATTGATCGATAGTGGGCTATCAATACGGAGCTGCAGGCTGAGATAATCAAGGCCATCTTTGATTGAAACACGTCGGCCAGAAAACTCACTGTGTGTGTCGCTCCAACTGAGCATTTGCGCAGGCTGGAACGGGCATGAGATTTCCGGGCTTGCCCGGTTGCCTTGGAGTGTGATGCCTGTATGCGTGCGCTTCAATGAGTGTATTGTTTGTGTTGTGGCGTATTACGAGTTTAAGCAAAAATAGCAGTGTGGCAAGAGGCAGTCTGGGCGCTAATGAGACTCAATCTCTGAGGATGATCGTGTGCAATATTTTTATAACATTTTGTAGCTTTAACGGCGCTGTTTAATGATTGTTTGGCTCTGCGCCCGAACATCTTGGCGCTTTTACGCGAAAATGTACTCAGGCCAGTGCAGCGCGCTGTTTGCGCGAAGGCGCAGGTCAGCAGAACCACCTTTTGGGCGTCTTTATTTAGCCTTTTTATTATATTGGCATGCGGAATGCTAAGTTGGTCAGAGTTCGTTCTTATTAACGGACTCAGTCGACCCTCTCGTTTGGGGGCTTGATCTAACTCAATTCCTACGAAACCAAAAAATAACTAAACTAAATAGTATCATGAAGATTAAAAAAACCCTTCTCGCTTTGCTGCTCAGCAGCTCGGCGTTCTTGTTTGCCGGGAGTCTCGGTGCGCAGGAACTCCCGGTTCTTGAAACTGCTGAAGCTGTTGCCGATGCAATTTCCTTTGATGACGGCTATGCCGCATTCATGGAGACACCTGGTGCTGCCTTCTTTACGATCAGTAACCTTTGGCTGCTGATTGCGGCTGCTTTGGTGTTCATTATGCACCTCGGCTTCGCAACTGTTGAGTCTGGCCTCGGCCAAGCTAAGAATACAGTCAACATTCTGTTCAAGAATGTATTCATCATCTGCATGGGTGTTTTGACTTACGCGCTCTGGGGCTTCAATGCGATGTATCCTGGGTTCGCTGAAGGATCCGCCGGCGTGTTCGCCATGGGTTCATGGTTCGATGTTGAAGCGTCCGTCGCAATGATGACTGCTGAGTATGCTGATTACACTTGGTATACAGACTTCATCTTTCAAGCGATGTTCGCTGCAACTGCTGCAACGATCGTCTCTGGTGCAGTTGCTGAGCGCGTAAAGCTCTCTTCCTTCATGATCTTCGCTACATTGTTAGTGATGTTCGCATATCCGATCACTGGCTCATGGCAGTGGGGTGGCGGCTGGCTCGCAGAGCGTGGCTTCTATGATTTCGCTGGTTCTTCATTGGTACACGCTTTCGGTGGTTTCGCTGCCTTGGCTTGTGTGATGGTTCTTGGGCCTCGTGCTGGTAAGTACATTAACGGTCAGATTCGTCCGATCCTCGGCCACAGTATGCCACTCGCTACAATCGGTGTCTTTCTCCTCTTTTTAGGTTGGTTCGGTTTCAATGGTGGTTCGGTTCTCAATGCAGATCCATTCCTCGTCTCGCTGGTCTTCGTAACCACAGCACTCGCTGCTGCGGCTGGTGGCCTGGGCGCGATGTTTACCTCTTGGTTCTTCCTCAAGAAGCCTGACCTTTCGATGGCACTCAATGGTATCCTTGCAGGTCTGGTCGGTATCACTGCCGGTGCTGACTCCATCATGCCTGCGTATGCAATCCTGACTGGCCTCATTGCTGGTGTCCTCGTCGTCTTCTCCATCATCTTCTTCGATAAGATTAAGATTGATGATCCAGTCGGTGCGATCTCCGTTCACGGTGTCTGCGGTATTTTCGGCACACTAGCTGTAGCGTTCTTCAGTAATGCTGCCGGATTCGGCATTCAGCTGATCGGCACACTTTCGATTGGTGCCTTCGCTTTTATCTTCTCCTACGTTGTCTTCAGTATCTTGAAGGTGGTCATGGGTGTTCGTGTCTCTCCTGAAGAAGAGGCTGAAGGTCTCGACATCGGCGAGCACGGTCAAGAAGCCTATCCTGACTTTGGTACAGCTCGCACTCGCTAATTAAGCCTAGCCAAGTAACTTAAATAACCTACATTACATTATTATGAAATTGGTCAAAGCAATCATCAAGCCCTTCAAACTCGAAGAGGTCAAAGAAGCACTCGCAGATATCGGCATCGAAGGGATGACCGTAACTGAGGTAAAGGGATTCGGTCGCCAAAAAGGCCACACCGAAATCTATCGCGGCAGTGAGTACACCGTCGACTTCCTTCCTAAGGTCATGGTCGAAATCGTCGTCGACGATGCAGACGCAGCTAAGACATCCGATGCGATTGTCAAAGCAGCTAAGACTGGCAAGATCGGAGACGGCAAAGTCTTCATCATTCCCGTCGAAAATGCGATTCGTATCCGCACCGACGAGTCGGGCCCCGAAGCCCTCTAGTCTGAACTGATTGAGTTCGCTCTATTTCACCGGCCATCCTCTCGAGGGTGGCCGGTTTTTTTTGCGTCATTTCGGCGACTGGTAGTGGCAACTATCTGCGGTTCAAGAGGGGGGAGAGGGATGATTTTTTCTTAGAGTCAAATAAATCTCCCACGTGCAGGTGGGTAAGAAATAACTTGTTCATTGTGGCGGACTACCATTCCTTATTTCTGAACTATCTAATCCTGATCACAAATAGAGATGAAAAATACCCACAGTTTAATCTTATTCCTGCTGCTTTCCTTGGCACCAGGCTTTTTATTCGCCCAAGAGGCTGGACTAACAGAAGCCGCCGCGCAGGTGGCGGAAGTCACCGCGAGCGCAGATAGTGGCAACACTGCGTGGATGTTAACCGCGACCGTGCTGGTGCTGTTTATGACGCTGCCCGGCTTGGCGCTGTTCTATGGCGGTCTAGTCCGTGCGCAGAATGTCCTGTCGGTGCTAATGCACTGTTTCGCGATCGCCTGCTTGGCGTCAGTGATGTGGGTACTGTGCCTCTATACGATGGCTTTCTCTGGCGGTGGCGCGTGGTTAGGCGATTTTCAACAGTTCGGGTTGAAAGGGATTACAACTGCAGACTTGAGTGGTGATATTCCAGAGTCAGTGTTCATCATGTTCCAGATGACGTTTGCGATCATCACGCCTGGTTTGATCGTCGGTGCGTTTGTGGAGCGCATGAA
>CAZIMR010000061.1:0-6744 GCA_964540215.1 uncultured Puniceicoccaceae bacterium | reverse complement strand
TAGGTTCCATTTAAATTAGCGTAGCAGCTTGGGAACTTCTGACAAGCCTGCTTGCTGGATATGTTAAGGCACCGATCGTTATTCTGGATGGCTCCTTTGATGACTTACATATCTTTAATGGAATCGGGCGGACTGGAAGTGACGATTAAGCCAAATTGTAGCTTGCATGAGAGGAGAGGGAATTTAGGGTCTCAGCCTTTTGAGGGTCCCTATTTACGGGCCTCACATTTAGCATGCAAAATACAACCATAGCTTATGACAGTAAGGTCGAGGGTGAAGTCATTGTCACTCAGGCGGATGCTGTAATTAACTGGATTCGCAAACACTCAGTCTGGCCGATGCCGATGGGCCTGGCTTGTTGCGCGATTGAATTGATGGCCTCAGGCGGAGCGCGGTTCGATATCTCCCGATTTGGGATGGAAGTGATGCGTTTTTCGCCTCGTCAGGCTGATTGTATGATCGTTGCGGGCACGGTGACTTATAAAATGGCTGAAGTCGTGCGTCGTATTTACGATCAGATGGCAGAGCCGAAATGGGTGGTGGCGATGGGTGCTTGTGCGAGCACTGGCGGGATGTATCGTTCGTATGCGACGCTGCAAGGCGTGGACCAGATTATCCCAGTTGATGTTTATATCAGTGGCTGTCCTCCGCGCCCAGAGGCACTGCTGGATGCAATGATTAAACTGCAGGACAAGATTGGCACTGAGCGTTCGGTGACTAACTTGTTCCCTGAAAAAGCCGATTCGACAGAAGCAGCCGGAGCGACGAAGTAAAGTTAAACTATGACTACCAGTGATTTGGCTCTTCTTAAGGAGCGTTTCGAAACTCTCACCCAGCGCGAGTCTTCTGACCACGTTGCGTTAAACTGTGCGTCGTCACAGTTGATTGAGCTGTGCACAGCACTACGCGATGATTTCGGCTACGATATGTTAGTTGATGTGACTGCTATCGATTGGGATGCGCAGAGTCCGCGCTTTACCGGTATCTACCACTTCCTTTCGACGACTAAGCACGAGTATTTACGTGTGGCAGCGGATTGTACCGATGATATCAATCCGGCACTGCCTTCGCTGACGAGTTTGTATGCTTCGGCCAACTGGCACGAGCGTGAAACATACGATTTGATGGGTATTCGTTACCAAGGACACCCAGATTTGACACGTATTTTGATGTGGGATGCTTATCCTTATCACCCATTGCGTAAGGATTTTCCATTGGCTGGTATCGAAGTGCCTCTACCAGCGGATGATGTCGCTGAAGTTACAGGAATGTCTGTAAGGCCTGCGCCAATGGTCGGTGGACCGTTTGTTTCTTCAGCGGATGGCCCAATGAGTCAGACTGAGCCACGCGCGCGTGATGAGAGCTGGAATGAGAAAAAGATAAAACCCTGCGGTAAATAAGAGAATTTTTAAATGGCCACTAGCAAAGAAATTTCAATTGGGGATGCAGGTGCACGCGCAAGCGAGCTTGAAGGCGAGCTGCAAGGCGAGACCATGATGCTCAACGTCGGTCCATCACACCCGACCACGCACGGTGTGCTGCGTCTAAAAATGGAACTCGATGGCGACGTCGTTAAGAAGTGCGAGCCTGTGCTGGGTTACCTCCATCGCGGCGATGAGAAGATCGCCGAGAGCATGACTTACAATCAGTTCATTCCATATACGGATCGTTTGGACTATATTGCGCCGCTTTCGAACAATGTCGCATATGCGATGGCTGTTGAGAAACTCGCAAATCTCGAAGTGCCAGAACGCTGCGAGGCGATTCGTTTGCTCTGCTGCGAGTTGGCACGTGTCTCTTCCCACTTATTGGGAGTTGGCGTATACGGAATGGATGCAGGTGCATGGACGGTATTTATGTATACCTTCACTGAGCGTGAAAAACTTTACACGTTGTTCGAAGAATTGACCGGCGCACGTTTTACCACCAGCTACACACGCATAGGCGGCGTCGCGCGCGACATTCCTGATGGCTGGTTGGGGCGCGTGCTTGAATTTTGTAAGGGCGTTCTGCCTGTGCTCGATCAAGTTGATAAGCTGCTGACTCGTAACCGTATCTTTATGGATCGCACCGTCGGTATCGGTGTCATTACTAAGGCAGACGCGCTCGCTTACGGTCTGACTGGTCCGAATCTCCGTGCTGCTGGCGTGGATCTTGATTTACGCAAAGATAAGCCTTACTTGGGCTATGAGAATTACGATTTTGAGGTGCCGATTGGCACCAACGGAGATTGCTACGATCGCTATTTGATGCGTGCGGAGGAAATTCGCCAAAGTGTGGGAATAATCCGTCAGTGCATTGATAAATTCCCAGAAGGCTCTTATTATGCCGAAGATGCGAAGAAGATCTTTGCTCCGCAGAAAGCTAAAGTGCTCACCAGTATGGAGGAATTAATCCAAAACTTTATGATTGTGACGGAAGGGCCACAGATTCCAGCGGGCGAAGTGTATTTCGAAGCTGAAAACCCGAAAGGTGCCCTCGGCTTCTTCATTCACTCAAAGGGCGGCGGTGTGCCTTATCGCATGAAGATTCGCGGTCCATCATTTTGTAATCTTAGTATTCTTGATAAACTCATTCCAGGCCACTTTTTGACCGACATCACAGTGATCCTCGGCTCGCTCGACTTCGTGATGGGAGAGTGTGATCGATAGCATTAAAAATAAAATAGGAAGTATGAATATTGAGCGTCAATTACTAGCGTCCAACTTCTAATTCCTTTTGTACGATGAATTTAAAATCCGAAACAATCGAAAAAATTGATAAGTTGGTGCCGCGCTATCCAACGATGAAGAGCGCTGCGTTGCCGCTGTGTCACTTGGTTCAAGAGGACCAAGGCTACCTTTCAAACGAGGGAGTAGAGTGGATCGCAGACCGCTTAGATTTGCAGCCAATCAACATTCTTGAGCTAGTTACTTTTTACCCGATGCTTCGCACCGAGCCGACCGGTAAACATCACGTGCGTGTTTGCCGCACACTACCTTGCGCGTTAGCGGGTGCGTATCAGACCTGTGAACGCCTAGAAAAAGAATTAAACTGTAAGGTCGGTCACACCAGTGAAGATGGTTCTGTAACACTCGATTTCGTCGAGTGCCACGCGGATTGCGGTAAAGGCCCAGTCGTGATGGTCGGCGAAGACGAATACACCGATATCGATCTAGATAAGGCATCCGAGCTCGCAGCTAAGATCAAAAACGGCGAAATCTAGTCGCTTCTTTAATCCTAATTTTAATTTCTAATTGCTTCGCCATTTCGGGCAGACCTCCATCTCAATCACATGCCAACACCACAGCAACATAGGCTTATTTTTAAGCACATCGACGAGCCCGGCTATACCAACGACATCGACTGCTACCTAAAGCACGGCGGCTACGAGCAGTTAAAGAAGGCGGTCACGATGAAGCCCGAAGCTATTTGTGCGGATGTGCTGACCTCAGGCGTGCGTGGTCGTGGCGGTGCAGGCTTCCCCGCGGGGATGAAGTGGAAGTTTCTCGACCGCAAGTCCGGCAAGCCGATTTACCTTGTTTGTAATGCGGATGAATCCGAGCCAGGCACTTTTAAAGACCGTCAAATTATCCACCAAGACCCGCACCAGTTGATTGAAGGCATGCTGTGCTCGGCTTTCGCAATTCAGGCAAAGCTGGCTTTCATTTACATCCGCGGAGAGTTTTTCCAAGGCTACAAGATTCTCGAACGTGCGATCGAAGAGGCCCGCGAAAAGAATTTATTGGGTGATAATATTTTAGGCACTGGCTACTCGTGTGACATCATCGTGCATCGTGGTGCCGGCGCTTACATTTGTGGTGAAGAAACTGGCCTGATTGAATCGATCGAAGGCAATCGTGCGAACCCACGTATTAAGCCTCCGTACTTCCCCGCAGCGCTCGGCCTCTACCAGTGCCCAACCATCGTCAACAATGTGGAAACATTGTGCGACGTGAAGCACATCATTGAGCTCGGTGGTCAAGGCTTCTCTGAAATCGGCACTCCTGGCAATACTGGCACACGTATTTGGTGTGTCTCTGGCCACGTGCAAAAGCCTGGCTATTACGAATTTCCGTGTTCCGCAATCACTCTGGGTGAGCTCATCTATGACGTTTGCGGTGGCCTCAAGCCTGGGCGCAAATTGAAGGCAGTCATTCCAGGCGGTTCTTCGGCGAAGGTGTTGCGCGCGGATGAACGCTTTACAGGTAAGCTCAAGGATGGCACCGCGTTTGATTGGGGCATCGAAGATATTCCGATGGATTTTGATAGCCTTGGCTTAGTCGGTTCGATGTCTGGTTCTGGTGGTGTAATTGTGATGGATGACTCGACCGATATGGTTGAGGCACTCGCGAATATTAACTATTTTTACGCACACGAAAGTTGCGGTCAGTGCACACCATGTCGCGAAGGGGTGCCTTGGATGCGTAAGGTCACACAGCGCATGGTCGATGGTGAAGCACGCGAAGAAGATGCACAGTTGCTTAAAGATATTGCTGACCAAATTGCTGGTCGCACGATTTGTGCGTTCGGTGAAGCGGCCTCATGGCCGGTGCAGAGCTTTATCGCGAAATTTAATGACGAGTTTGTGGAAAAAGCCCGCACCCAAGCGGCCCTTCGTAAAGAAGGTAAACCCACAGCTGAGAAAACTACTTTGATTTAAGACCATGAACATTCAAAGCATAGTCGAAAACATCACCATTAATATTGATGGGCAGGAGATTGATGTGCCGAAGGGCATCAACATCATCGAAGCGGTGAAGCTTGCTGGTAAAGGCAAGGAAGTGCCGCATTACTGCTACCACCCAAAACTATCGATCGCGGGTAATTGCCGCATGTGTATGGTTGAAATGGGTATGCCGATGCGTGACCGCGGGACTGGCGACGCCGTTCTCGATGAGGGTGGGGTGCAAAAAATCGGCTGGATGCCAAAGCCGACGATCGCTTGTGCGACCAATGCGTCGCCTGGTATGCACATTCGCACGAATTCTGAGATGGTTAAAGAGTCCCGCAATGGCGTGACTGAATTCTTATTGATCAATCACCCGCTGGATTGCCCGATTTGCGACCAAGCTGGTGAGTGCCGCTTGCAGGAGTTTTCTGCTGAACATGGCCGTGGTTATAGCCGTTTCATCGAGCAAAAGAATGTAAAACCTAAGCGTACTAAGCTGGGGGCGCGCGTCACCCTGGATGACGAACGCTGCATTCTGTGCTCTCGTTGCGTGCGCTTCTCCAAGGAAGTCGCAGGCGAAGACGTGCTCGGTTTTGTTGATCGTGGCACTTACTCAACGCTGACTTGCTACCCTGGCAAAGGGCTGGAGCACAACTATTCGCTCAATACGGTTGATATTTGCCCAGTGGGCGCGCTCACCAGCACGGACTTTCGTTTCAAAATGCGTGTTTGGTTTCTCAAGCGGACCAACAGTATTTGCATCGAGAGTAGTATTGGTGCGAATACAGAAATTTGGAGCCGCGAAGGTAAGATTTACCGTATCACGCCACGTCGTAATGATGCTGTAAATGATACATGGATGACTGACTCAGGTCGTGAACTTTTCAAAGCATCCGAGTCGGATGATCGCCTTACCCATTACACGATCGAAGGCGTACACCAGACCGATGCTGAAACTGCGCAGGCCGCTGCGGAGCTGTTAAAAAGTGGCGATGTGGCACTGATTGGTTCCGCAAGCAGTTCGGTCGAGGAACAGTTCTTCTATCGTATGATGGCGGATCGCTGTGGTGCATCCGTCACCTTGGTCGGTCGCACCGGTGAGGGCGATGGGATTTTACTTTCAGAAGACCGCTCTCCGAATCTTCGCGGTGCACTACTAAATGGTTTGATCAAAGCACTTCCAAAACGAGATTTGTCAACGCTCGCAAGTCAGATTAACTCAGGTGCGATCAATACCTTGGTCGTCGTGAACGAAGATGTCACGAAGCTTGGCATTTCCCCTGAATTGCTCGCTAAGGTGAAGCTCGTTTACTTTGGCACACATGCGAATGCAGTGAGCCAAGTGGCCAATATAGTTTGCCCATCGTTGATGGTCTACGAGAAGGATGGTTCGTTTGTGAATCAAAGTTTCCGTCTGCAGAAATTCAAGGCAGCGGTGCCTGGCCCGCGTGGCATACAATCCGACATCACTGTATTGGAAAAGATGGTGGCTAGCTTAGGCGATGAAAAGCCAAGCGCGCTTACAATCGACGTCGCTTGGGAGCGCATCGCTGAAAAAGTGAGCGCCTTTGAAGGACTCACTTGGCGTGGTATTTCCGACGAGGGCGTTGCGCTTGATTCAGCATCGTTCATTGATTTACCGTTCGTTGAAACCAAGAATTTAAAGTTCGATCCAGTCGCGTTCAAGGAGGCGCAAGCCGCTGTCGCTGAAGCTTAAAGCAAATTGCCGGATATGGAATTTTTAACCAACACGCTGCCGTTCACATTACCGATTGTTTTCTCAATCGCGATGATCTCGGTCTTTATGGGACTTTGCAGTTACTCCGTTCTCGCGGAGCGCAAGGTTTCCAGTTGGATTCAAGGCCGCACTGGCCCGAATCGTACACGTCTGCCGTTGCTTGGGCATATTCCGATTCTCGGTAATATCCTGACACGTTTGGGCGTCTTCCAACCCGTCGCGGATGGTTTGAAATTCCTGTTTAAGGAAGAGATCACTCCCGGTCACGTCAAGAAGGGCTATTACTACTTGGCTCCGATTTTGGCCTTGGCGCCAGCACTCACCACAATGGTGGTGTTACCGTTTGGTCGCTATG
>CAZIMR010000060.1:0-6765 GCA_964540215.1 uncultured Puniceicoccaceae bacterium | reverse complement strand
CCAAAATAATGGCATCATAGTCACCCGAATTCCGCAACGGAGCCAAACATTCACGCAACTGCACCAAGTAATTATCACGCTGGATCAGCTCGATCTCGATCGCAGCCATATCCACTTCAGATGGAACCATAAACAGATTATCATTTGACCCGACAGGCTGCACCTTCTCTAGAGCAGTGCCGGAGCCGCAGAGCGGGCCATATAAACTGCCACCTTCAAGCTTTTCCAGCCCAAGGCCACTCGTCGCGTTTGCCTGCGGATCCAAGTCCACCAGCACCGTCCTGACTCCCTTGTCCGCTAGCGCATAGCTGAGGTTGATCGCTGTCGTCGTCTTACCGACACCGCCTTTTTGATTCGCAATTGTAAAAACCATGGAGCACATACCATATGTCATAGGCTCAGCGCTCTTTGCGTCGAGCAGAAAGGCAACAACTCAATAAAATCTCTACACGTCCAAGACTATCATGACTGAAACAAAATCCGTAAAAAAGGTCGCGCTCCTCACCGCGGGCGGCCTCGCGCCTTGCCTGTCCTCCGCTGTTGGTGGACTGATCGAACGCTACACTGAGTTGTATCCCGACATCGAAATCATTTGCTATCGCAGCGGCTACAAAGGCCTCCTCCTCGGCGACAGCATTCAGGTAACTGATAAGATCCGTGCCAACGCAGGCACGCTGCACGATCACGGCGGTAGCCCGATCGGCAATAGCCGCGTTAAGCTCACCAACATCAAAGACTGCATCGGGCGCGGACTCGTCAAAGAAGGCGAAGACCCTCTTAAGGTCGCAGCTGATCAACTCACCAAGGATAGTGTGGACGTGCTCCACACCATCGGTGGCGACGACACCAATACCACCGCAGCCGATCTGGCCGCATACCTTGCAGAGAATGACTACGCACTCACCGTCGTCGGACTACCAAAAACTATCGACAACGATGTCTTCCCCATCGCACAAAGCCTTGGCGCATGGACTGCAGCCGAAGAAGGTGCTAAATATTTTGAAAACGTTGTCGCCGAGCACAATGCCAACCCACGCATGCTCATCATCCACGAAGTGATGGGCCGTAACTGTGGTTGGCTCACCGCAGCGACTGCCGATGCTTACCGCAAGCGCCTCAATCAACTCGAATGGGCTGAAACGATTGGCCTCAGCGCAATTCGCAAAGATGTGCACGCGATCTTCATCCCTGAAATGGACGTTGATATTCAGGCCGAAGCAGCACGCCTGAAAGCGATCATGGACGAACACGACAACGTAAACATCTTCATCTCCGAAGGTGCTGGCGTCGAAACCATCATCAAAGAAATGGAAGCCGCCGGCGAAGCAGTGCCTCGCGATGCCTTTGGCCACGTCAAGCTCGATGCCGTTAACCCGGGCAAATGGTTTGGTGAGCAATTCGCCAAGATGCTCGATGCCGAAAAAGTGTTGGTCCAAAAGAGTGGTTACTTCGCCCGCGCCGCACCAGCCAACAAAGATGACCTCCGCCTCATTAAGAGCTGCACCGACCTCGCAGTCGATTGTGCCGTCGTCGGCGAAAGCGGCGTGATCGGCCACGACGATGATGATCGTAACATTCTGCGCGCGATCGAGTTCCCACGCATCGCCGGCGGCAAGCCGTTCAACATCGACACACCTTGGTTTGACGAGCTCCTCGATGCAATTGGTCAAACCAAAGGCGCAAACATCGCACAAGCAGGCCACTAAACAGCGAATTCAACGAACCGCACCACTTTCAAAGCCGAGATTCACACACGAGTCTCGGCTTTTTTGTGCGTATCTTTGCCAGATCGGCATAAAAGTAATGATCCTCGAGGCAAGCCCCGCGGCATTTATGTGCAGGGAAACGCTCTGTCGTTTCCACACGCTTGTCTCCCACGAATAGCAACAACGATTCAAACGACGTCCCACCCAACTCGAACAGCAACACAATATCCCTTCCTTCCTGCAGGCCAAGACTCGTGAGCGCGTTCACGATGCAAACGTGCAGGCATACGTGGCGACGATGGGAGTGGATGCACCTGCTACCGCACTTCAAGACTTCAAGGACGGTAAGATCGATAGTTTCCAAGGGATGACCCACCGCGAGCTTCAACAAAGTGATCTGAAGTTGGTTGCGATGCCCTACACTATTATCGGATGTGTGGTTTTGGTCGTTTTAGTCATCTTTGTAGTTAGTAAGCTACCGCACACAGGCGCAGCTGATGCCGACCATGATGTGCATTTTGGCCGAACAGTGAAGCGCTTGCTCACCAATCCAAATTACGTCGGCGGTGTGATTGCACAAACATTCTATGTCGGAGCGCAGATCATGACATGGACATTCATTATTCAATACGCCGAGAACGAGCTGGGGATTGATAAAGCGACCGCCCAGAACTTCAACATCATGGCGATGGTGATCTTCCTCTGCAGCCGTCTTATTTGCACATTCTTCCTCAAGTATATTTCTCCGAGTAAGCTTCTTCTGATTCTAAGTGCTGGGGCGATTGCCTTCACGCTTGGGGCGATTTACATTCACAGCCTAACAGGGCTGTATTCGCTGGTTCTCGTTTCAGCCTGCATGTCTCTAATGTTCCCGACGATCTACGGCCTGGCCTTGGATGGTGTAGGCGAAGACGCGAAACTCGGTTCCGCAGGTCTTATCTTCGCGATTGTGGGCGGCGTCTTCATGACACGATTCCAAGGGCAAATCTTGGACATGGATGGCTTCATGGGTACAACAGCCACACGTGGTTCATTCTACTTCGTGGTGCTCTGTTTCATCATTATCGCTGTCCACGAATATGCCTTAGATCACTTCAACAAGAAACGACTGGCCGCGTAGCCGTCAGCTGTAGCACATTCCACAAACGGGCACCTCACATGAGGTGCCCGTTTTTTATGTGTATTTGCTTCGCGCTCAGTATCGACGTCATAGGCATGTACACCTAATTCCACAGACTCTAGGGCTGGCATACCGGAGCCTTGTCACCCGGCTTAGTTCGTCACTACGAACAGCACTTTCATTGACCGCATTCAACGGTTCAGCTCGATTTAACCCATTTCTCGACGCGGCAGTTAAATCCACCCAGATCGACTAAATGGCGTTGTTGCAATTTCAAGGATGGCACCGGGCTGTCTAATTTCAGCGGATTGATAAAGACCAGCCGCCCGCCTGGGCACAATGTCTCGGCAGCAACTCGGTAAAAACTTGAAATCAAACCTGGCAAATCATCGACCCGCACGCGGCGACCCAACGGCGGATTCGCGATGATCAGACTGACGCTACCTGGAGCGATGTTGGTGACCTCTCGAAAGTTCAGAAAGTCACAACGATGAATGGCCAGCGCTTCACCACCTTTACACGCAGACTCTAAATTGAGCCGCGCGACCGCGACTGCCTTTTTATCAATATCAGAGGCGATGATCGTCTTCACCTCGCCCAACAGCGAACGCTCGATCAGCTCTAGGCCAGAGCCACAAAAAGGGTCCCACACCACATCCTGAGATTCTGCACCAGCCAAGCGAGCCATCGCGGCAGCCAACTGCGGGTGTGTGGATGCCGGCACGTCGTCGACCCGATAAGCAAAGCGAGGATCTGGCAGGACACGGGGGCTCAACTCCACAGAGAGACCCACCTTCTCAGGGTAAACCTCAATCGCCCAGGGTGCTTGCCGTGCATCATTGAGTAGCTCAGGGCACAGCGCAAACGCCTGATTCACCACTGCTTGCGCTTTACTGGGAGTCACCTTCTGGCGGATAAAATCCAAACGATAGCGCGGCTGACCTGCAGTGAGTTTAGTGCATAAACGTTGAGTTCGCTTCGAGGCAATGAGCTTGGCTAGGGCTGCATCGTCGTTGGCAGTATCCTTGGCGCTGCCCAATACAAAGTTAACCGACCCGAAGGTGCGTAACTCATAGAGTTCTCCCAGTGTAAATGCCTTGTCCGCAGAAATCGCGACACAACCGGGACTGACTCTGAGTATTTTAAAACGTTCGCTGAGCGTCGGATGCGCCAACAGTTCATCTCGAACAAAGGGCTCCATGCCACGACGTGTGCGAAGATGAATACGTAAACCTCGAGCATCTCGAATTTTAACATTCATTAACACTTTGGTCGACGGATCATTACGCGCCAATTGCGCCTTAATTTTTTGCTCAGTTTGCTGCAGAGTTTCGCTGCTATCCTGTAAATGCGCCAATTTCTCTAAAGTCGCCTCACCACCAATTTTATCCAAAGTGCGGCTTAGGTGAACCACTTCGCGCGCCTCAGTCGACTGATCCAACAATGACAGCAAGGCTGCCTCGCTCTCTTTTTTACCGCCGAGTTTGGGCAGCGCGACCATCGCATAACGACGCACTTTCTCTTGCGGATCCTCCAGCAGGCTCATCAGCCATTGCTGGGTTTGCTTTCTTTGCTCCTTAGTCCCCTTCTCCAGCGCTACCACTCCTAAAGCGCGCACTAAACCAACACGCGCCAAGCGGTACTCAGCAGTGCCGGCATCAAACAAGGGCGCCTCATGCAGCCATAAAGCGTCCCAAGACTGTGCGCGTAACTGCTTGTAGACTTCTTTGTCTGAATTGAGAGAGTTTTTGTTGTTCATAAAAATGTGGCAAATGCGCAGTAACTGCTGTTGGGAAAAACGAAGGGTGAACGTCTAATTTTGAGCCATGCAAAGGACAACTGAAAAGAGCCATGAGGTCAAATTAGAGAATCAAGGCCCCCATCTTGGCTTGGTCAGCAACCAATCGAGTGACTCGGCACTTGCGTCGACGACTATGCCGCAGTCAAGCTCACTTGATATGAAAGATGTTGAAATTACCCGCGAGCCCATTGAGCTCCACAAACTCCTAAAGTTCGAGGGTCTCGCCGCCAGTGGTGGTGAGGCAAAGGCAATGATCGCGGCTGGCAAAGTCTTGTTAAACGGAGTGCTGGAAACACAGAAGCGCAAAAAACTCGTATCCGGCGACTGCATCGAAATCGGCGAAACAAAGCTAACCCTTCGACTCGTCGCAACTCCTGAGCAGCCTTAGCTACACGCGCATGAGCACCTTCAAAGAACTCGGGCTCTGCGACAGTCGCATCGAAGCACTGTCGCGACAGCAGATCACCATGCCCACAGATATTCAAATTGAGGGCTACCCGATCGTCCGCAATCAACAGGACATCTGGCTCAGTGCGCCCACTGGTAGCGGTAAAACACTCGCTTATTTGCTGCCCCTACTCGCTGGTATCGATTTAAGCACCACAGATCTGCAAGTCGCAATTTTATCGCCGACTCAAGAACTTGCGGTGCAAATCCACGATTGTATCCGCGCGCTCGAATCGAGTACCACCCCGAGCGTTCGCAGTCAGCTTTTGATCGGTAACGCATCGGCGCTACGCCAAAAGGAGAAGCTAAAAAAGAAGCCCCATCTCGTCGTCGGTACGCTCGGTCGCATGCTCGAACTGGGGCGCACGCGTAAACTCAAACTGCATGCATGCCGCAGCGTGGTGATCGACGAGGCCGATAATTTGCTCGCCGATGACAGAATCGCAGACGTCGAGGCCTTCATCAAAATGGCGCCACGCGACCGACAATTAATTTTCACCTCTGCGACCCAAAAAGGAGGTGCTTTCGGCATCGCGGAATCGATCGGCAAAGACGTGCAATGGCGCGCCGCACGGTCCTCGCAAGCCCAAGCACCGGCCATTGAGCACAGCTACGTCGAGGCACGCTATCATAACAAAGGCAGCATCTTACAGCAACTCCTCAAGTCACTGAAGCCTGAACGTGCCATCGTATTCGTCCACCGCAACGTCAGCGCCGAAGAGCTTGGCGACGAACTTTCCCGGCGACATCCAGAGCTCGCGGTCATCCATGGTAACTTAAGTAAATTTGCGCGACAAAATGCACTCGACTGCTTCCGCAGCGGCGAAATCAAAGTGCTCATCGCTTCCGATGTCGCCGCCAGAGGGTTGGATATTAAGGGCGTTACACATATCTTTAATGTCGATCTGCCCTCGAGCTCCGACGATTACATCCACCGCGTAGGTCGAACTGGCCGGATGGGTGCCAGCGGCCACGCGCTCTCACTCGCCAGCGAAGACGAAATGAAGTTGATCCGCCGCTACGAACGCGACCTCAATATCCGTATCGAACGACTCACGCTCGATGATTAGAAGCTAAAAAGTGACTCCTAATGTTGACCGAGTCAGCAAGGGGCATTGCTTCAAGCGAGATCAGACACTGCGTTTTTGACGCGCACCAACAATCAAGCTCCACCACTCAGCCGAATGACGACTACTTTACAAAATGCTATGCTCGGCGCACTCGTGGCCGACGCAGTCGCCATGCCCGTGCATTGGTATTACGATACGCGCGGACTCGACCAAGACTATCCAGCAATGGACGGCTATGTCGCACCCAAGAATCCACACTCGGGCAGCATCCTCTGGCGGTCAAAATATAAGCCGCGCAACCAACGCGGTGATATCCTCCACGACCAAGCACAATACTGGGGCCAACGCGGCATTCACTACCATCAATTCCTCAAAGCTGGAGAGAACACGATCAACTTTAAGTTGAGTGTAGAGTTGTACCAGTTGATCCGCGAAAATAGCAGCTACGACGCCGAGCAATGGCTGCAGCGCTACATCGATCGAATGCTCCAGCCTGGCTGGCATCGCGACACTTACCTTGAAGAATATCACCGCGCATTTTTCGACAACTACGCACAAGGCAAAGCACCTTTAAATTGCGGGATTGACGATCTACACATCGGCGGCCTGAGCCACGTGCCC
>CAZIMR010000059.1:0-6774 GCA_964540215.1 uncultured Puniceicoccaceae bacterium | reverse complement strand
CATCAGCGACAGGCCGATGGGCCCCCAGACAGAATAGCGCCCGCCGACCCAGTCCCACATCGGCAGGAAGTCGAGCCAGTTGTTTTCGTTTGATATTTGGTGGAGTTTACTGCCTTTGCCAGTGATGGCGATGGCGTGCTTGGCAAAGCTGAGGCCGGCTGCCCGGTAGGCGGTTTCGGCCTCGAGCATGCCGTTGCGTGTCTCGGGCGTGCCGCCAGACTTGGAGATGACCACGGCGAGTGTTTCCCCGAGTTGGCCGTCGAGTGCATCCAGTGTGCGGTCGAGTCCGTCGGGGTCAGTGTTGTCAAAAAAGAACAGCTTGATTTTGTCGGTCTTCGGGCCACCGAGCGCGTCGGCGACAAATTGCGGGCCGAGAGCCGAACCGCCGATGCCGATTACGAGGAGATTTTTGAAGGCGCCGTTGGCTCCCTTAAGTACACCGTTATGTACGTTAGAGGCAATCAGTTTGATTTTGTCGAGGCAGGCTTCTATCTCAGCGCTGATCTCGGCGTTAGGTGCTAGTGCGGCATGCCGCAACCAGTAGTGGCCAACCATGCGGCCTTCGTCTGGGTTTGAAATCGCACCCGCTTCAAGCGCTTGCATTGCGCTGAATGCGACCTGCATGCGTGGCTCCATTTCCGATAGGAAAGTATCACCGAAATCGATCCGGCTGGTGTCGATCGCGAAGTCGAGCTCGTTAATATGCAGATAGTGTTGTTTGAATCGTTCCCAAGACATGATGTGTGCGTAAATTAAGAATTAAAAGTTGGCTGGTATTCAGTTGTCTGGTTTTCGGTTGAACTGACAACTGAAAAACTGGAAACTGAAGCACTTGATGGGCAAGTTATTATAGATTTTTGTCAGTGACGGCACCTTCTGAGGCGGTCGCGACGGTGGCAGCGTATTTACCGAGCACTCCGCGTTTGGATCCTGCACCAGTTGGCTTGAAGGCAGCCATGCGCGCATCGTATTCGGCGTCGTCGATGAGTAGGCTGATGGTGTTTTTGATCGCGTCGATTTCGATTTGGTCGCCGCTATTGACGATGCCGATTGGGCCGCCCTTGGCTGCTTCCGGTGTAATATGGCCGACGTCGAATCCGTGACTACCGCCGGAGAAGCGTCCATCAGTAATGAGCGCGACTTCTTTAATCAAGCCACGCCCAGCAACGGCGCTGGTGGGTGAGAGCATTTCGCGCATACCCGGGCCGCCAACCGGGCCTTCGTTACGAATGACAACCACGTCGCCAGCGACGACGTCGCCGCGAAGGATGCCGACCAGTGCGCTTTCTTCGCCTTCGTAAACCTTCGCTGTGCCTTTAAAATAAAGACCTTCCTTGCCAGTGATCTTACCAACGGCACCGCCAGGCGCGAGGTTGCCACGTAGGATGCGGAGGTGAGTGGATTCTTTAATTGGCTGATCCCATGGGCGGATGATGTCCTGCTCGTCTGGATATGATGCGTACGGCTGTTCGTCTTTAAGCGAATCGGCCATCGTTTCGCCGGTGACCGTAAGGCAGTCGCCGTGCAGTAGACCGCGATCGAGTAGCATCTTCATCATTGGACGGATGCCGCCGATACGAATGAGGTGACTCATGTTGTATTTGCCGAATGGCTTCAAGTCCGCGAGAAGCGGGATGCGTTCGCCAATTTCCTTGAAGTCGTCGATGCTGAGTGGGACATCGGCGGAGTGTGCGATGGCGAGGAGGTGCAGGATCAAGTTGGTCGAACCGCCGAGCGCAAGGCAGGTGGTGATCGCATTTTCAAAGGCCTTACGCGTCATGATGTCGCGTGGCTTAAGGTCGAGCTCTAGGAGTTTGAGTACGGCTGCGCCGGCATTCTCGCAGTCTTTGCGCTTGGGTTCACCGACTGCGACTTGAGCACTGCTGCCGGGTAGGCTCATGCCGAGCGCTTCGATTGCGCTGGCCATGGTATTGGCAGTATACATGCCGCCACAAGATCCGGCACCTGGGATTGCATATTTTTCGACTTCTTTAAGCTCTTCATCCGTCAGCTCACCTTTGGCATGCTTGCCGACTGCTTCAAAAACGGAGACGATGTCCATCGGGTTACGCTCTTCTTCGTCGTGCGGCATCAAGCCGGGAAGAATGGTGCCGCCGTAAACAAACACAGCTGGGCGGTTGAGGCGGGCGAGTGCGATCATGCAACCGGGCATGTTCTTATCGCAGCCACCGATCGCGACGAGACCGTCAAAACCTTCTGCCGCGACCACTGTTTCGATCGAATCGGCAATCACATCGCGCGAGACCAGGCTGTAGCGCATCCCTTTAGTGCCCATACTGATGCCGTCAGAAACGGTGATGGTGCTAAAGTTCACCGCTTTGCCGCCAGCATTATTGACACCGATGGTGGCGTGTGTGGCGAGGTCGCCCAAATGCATGTTACAGGGAGTCAGATCACTCGGAGAGCCGGCCACGCCAATCTGTGGCTTTTTGAAATCGGCATCTTCGAAGCCAACTGCACGAAGCATCGAGCGGGCAGGGGCGCGGTCGTCGCCATCGACCACAATAGAGGAGTGTTGACGTGTGTTTTTGCTAGCCATGATGAAAAATTAGATAAATTAAATAGTCAGGAAATAGGATTCTCGTTGCAGAAATGCGGAGATATCAATGAATAGCGGGAACCTCGACAACCTCCTTTTTACTCTTCTAGACCTTAATTCTGCATTTTACTGCCACCTATGACTATGGAATTTGATCTCAATAAGACGCTCGAAGCCCTGTTACTCTCGACTGCGGAGCCGATTCGCTTGAAGGATTTAATGAAGATTTTTGCGCGCTACTACTCCGAATTAGAGGAAGCCGCCGAGGCCGAAAAGCTGGCAGGAGAAGGCGAAGAGGTTGCTGAACCCATTTCGCCCCGCGTTACGCCGGTGCAAATTCAAGAGGCGCTCTCCAGATTGATGGATGCCGCCGAGGTCGAGGATAAGGCGTATCGCCTGATCGAGGGGCCGAATGGTTTTCAAATCGTCACTGCGCCGCAGTTTGCAGAATTCGTGCGTTTGCTGCGTGGTGAGCCGCGCCCGATGAAGCTCAGTCCTGCCGCGCTGGAGACCATGTCAATCGTCGCCTACCGTCAGCCCGTCACGCGAGCCGAGATGGAGGCGATTCGCGGGGTGTCGGTGGATGGCCCGCTGAACCGCTTAATTGAGCTGGAGTTGGTGCATGTCACGGGTCGCGCTGAATTGCCGGGCCGCCCGATTCAATATGGCACCACCGAGAAATTTTTAGAGTTCACCGGCATCAAGGAGCTCGATGAGTTGCCCGCTTCGGACGTTCTGAGTAATCATCAGATTGACGATTGGATGCGCCGCAGCGAAGAGCCGGAAGAAGCGATTACCGATGAGGATATGGGACTCGCCAAAGAGCGAAAGTCAGACGAACTGCCGCTGGATGAGACATTTGTCGAAGTTGATTGGCAAAATGAGAATGCCGAGAGCGATGCTGCTTCGGGATCCGCCGCAACAGAGGAGTCACCAGATGCCTGAAGATATTAATACTAAACTACAGCGCAACCGCGACTCGATCGACGCGATTGATAAACAAGTGGTGCAACTGCTCAATGAGCGCACGCGTCAAGATGGTGGGCTCAACGAAGAGCAGGTGCTCGATAAAATCGCCAACTTCAATCAAGGACCGCTCTCAGATCCGACTTTGCAAGCAATCTATCGCGCAATGATGCTCGCTGGCTTAGCGCCCGATGCTCGTCAGTTGGAGTGCGAAGTCGTCGATGCGCTGGATTTAAAGATTGTGCAACTGCTCAACCAACGCGTGCAACACGCGGGCGAGATTGGTAAGATCAAACACGCCAACGGCGCAGACTATTATGATCCGACCCGCGAGGCGCAGGTCATGGCCAAAGTCGCCCGCCTCAACCCTGGGCCGATCAATAATCACACCTTGCAATCTGTTTACCGCGAAGTGATCTCTGGTTCTATTGCATTGGAGAAGAAGCTCGTGATCGGATATTTGGGACCAGAAGCCACTTACACGCACCAGGCTGCGATTCGTAATTTCGGCGTCAGCCTCGACTACCGAGCGATCAAGACCATCCCCGATGTATTCGCTGAAGTCGAAAGCGGCAGCGCCGATTACGGCGTGGTACCGATTGAAAATTCTACCGAAGGCGCGGTTTTCCACTCGATGGACATGCTGGTCGAGTCCGATCTGCACATTTGCTCGCAAGTCTACCTGCCGATCGAGCACTGCTTGATCTCGCAGTCGCCACTCGATCAGATCAAGGAAGTGCGCTCCAAGGATCAAGCTCTCGGCCAATGCCGTGACTGGCTGCGCGCCAATGTTCCGAATGCCACCTTGATCGACGTCGTCAGCACCGCTGAGGCGGTCTGCACCGCAAAAGAGGCTACTACCGTTGCCGCCATCGCCAGCGAACTTTCAGCGCAACGCTATAATGTGCCGATCCAAGCCCGCAGTATTCAAGATCTCGACGACAACGTGACGCGTTTCTTAGTGATTGGTAAAACTCGCGCCAAGCCACTGGGTGATGGACGCGATAAAACTAGCTTAGTTATTTCGCTCAAAGACGAGCCTGGCGCTTTGGAGAAAACCCTCCGCCCGTTTGCCTCACGTGGGATTAATCTCAGTAAGATCGAGTCCCGCCCCAGCCGTAAGAAAGCCTGGGACTATTTATTCTTCATCGACTTCATCGGCCACTACGAAGACGAGCTAGCGCAAGCCGCACTCGCCGAGCTCGAAGAGCACTGCTCGTTCGTCAAATGGCTCGGCAGTTATCCGAATGATAAGAGAGGGTAGTATCTGGCCTCGGGCTTAGTCTTGCAGTACCACATATCGAGATCGTCGTAGGCCGTTGGCACGACACGATTGTTGCACATCAATTTTATCAATTCTTGAGACGGCTTCCTGGCAGAGTCCCTACAGGCTTGCGGTCTGTATCAAAGTAGAGCCAATTAAAGGGGTCTTATGTCGAACACATCACACCCCCACAATTGGCCCGAAGCAGCGCGCAGCTTGTATGTTGAACTCGGCGCGCGCTCGTTGCATGCGAATGTGCGTGAGTTGCTTGCGGGGGATTCGTGTCAGCGTGTGTTGGTGGCTTGTTCGGGGGGCGCGGATTCGATCTTTATGCTTTGCCAACTGTGGGCACAGGCTGACGCCTTGGGAATCGAATTGGTGGTCGCCCATTACAATCATCGTTGGCGTGGTGAGGAGTCGCAGCTAGACGCCACGTTTGTGCAGGATTTGGCGCAGCAGCTTGGGGTTCGATTTGTGACTGCGGCGCGGCCGGAAAATGAGGCGGCGTTTACGGAGACGACTGCGCGTGTCTTGCGATTGGATTTTTTACGCGGAACAGCGCAGGAGCACAATTGCCAGTGTATTGCTTTTGGTCATCAGCAGGATGATGTTTTAGAGACACAGCTGCAGCGCTTGGCGCGCGGCAGCGGCTCGGATGGTTTGGCGGCACCGCGACCAATGCATTTTTTCCAAGCCTATCCGACACATGTCCGGCCGCTGTTGCATTTGGGTGCGAGGGCGATTCGAATGGCTTTAAATGCCTGTGAGATTCCTTGGTGCGAAGACATTTCCAATCAGGATCTGGGGATTTCGCGCAATGCGTTGCGCCATAATGTGATTCCTAGTTTGAGTGAGGCGTTGGCACGGAATGCTTCGGCGGGCGCGGCGCGTTCCCGATTTTTACTAGAAGAAGAAGCGGATGCGCTGGATGGTTTGGCGCGGCTGACTTTGCCTGAAGCTTTTATCGGTAGCGCTTCACTGGATCGCGTTGCGCTGCGCTCGGCTCCGCGGGCACTGACGCGGCGGGCCTTGTCGGCATGGCTGAGTGCGCATCATCTGATTCAGTCGATGAGCGCACCGGCGATGGATTTATTGATGGCGGCGGTCTATGCCCTGAAGCGAAAGAATCGTCTAAGTGCGGGCGCTTTTTATATTGAGCTCGATGACGCGACAGTTCGCTTGGTGTCCGCGCAAGTTGCGGGGCAATTTTTGGTGTCCGGATCGATTCAAGCGGGCGAGTCGTTGATGCTGTCGACGGGTGCGTTACTGGAGGCTGATTTCGTGGAATTGGACGATGCGCTACGCAGCACGATTATGCAGGGCGGGGTGGATGCCGATCTGGAGTCCTACGTTGCAGTGGTGGCAGAGGAGGCACTCGAAGTGCGAGGTTGGCAGCAGGGAGACCGCTTTCGACCGATCGGTGCGCCGGGTACGAAGAAACTGAAAGACTGGTTTATAGACCGGCACATTCCGGTAAACGAACGACAGTTGCTGCCGCTTGTCGTATCGCAGTCAGGAGAAATCATTTGGGTGCCAGGCTTCCCGCCAGCGGATAGTATGAAAATCGGAACCGCAACGAAGTGGGCTCTTAGATTGACTTACGAACGAAGAAACCCAATTTGACCCCATAAATGTCATCACAGCAAAATCCACAACAAAAAGAGCCCGCGAATAACGACCAACCAGAGCGCTTTAACCCTAAAGTGCTTTTGATTTTTTTGGTCATTATCTCGGCTATCATCGGACTCTGGTTCGCGCAACCGGGTGTCGGTTCGAGCCATGAACGCCTGACTATCAGCGAATTGGTGCAAGCCGTGAAAGATGGACAGATCCAGCAGGGCGATGGCGTCATGAAGCCCGACCCTTCGCTTGGCGAAGCTGGCTATATTGTTGCCGGTAAGATGCTCAACCCGAAGTATGATGCGAACCTCTCGGATGCGAGTGTGCCGGAAAAGGTGCAGTTTTCTGCTGAGGGCCGCTTGCT
>CAZIMR010000058.1:0-6826 GCA_964540215.1 uncultured Puniceicoccaceae bacterium | reverse complement strand
CCAACGCCGCGTCGACAAAATCGAAGGCTAAGCCACCTCCCACATTTGCATTTTCACATTTAATCGATACCAAATAATTCTCATGGCAGACAAAAAAACAAAAGACGCAGACAAAGGCGCAGGCCCAAAAATCCAGGAAACATTCCTTAAGGAGCGTAAAATCTTCCTTTGGGGTGAAGTCTCGGATAAATCCGCTCGCGACATCACCGAGAAGCTCCTGTACCTCGAAGCAGACGCTCCGGGCACAGAGATCACTTTCTACATCAACACCCCAGGCGGCTCGATCACGGCGGGCATGGCGGTGTATGATACCATGAAGCTCATCAGCTCACCGATCAAAGTCGTCGTCACGGGGATGGCCGCCAGCATGGGTTCGATTCTGCTCTGCGGCGCCGACAAGGGCAACCGCTTCCTCTACCCGCACTCACGCGTATTGATCCACCAACCACTCATCTCCGGCCAAATGGTCGCGGTAGCGGTCGACATTCACATTCAAGCGATGGAAATGGAACGCCTGCGCGACGAGCTCAATGCCATCCTCGCCGCCAGTTCTGGCCAGAAGCTCAAAAAGATCCAGCAAGACACAGATCGCGACTTTTACATGACCGCAAAGGAAGCGATCGCTTACGGCCTCGCCGATGCCATCGTCGAAAAGATCTAAGCCACCCGAAGCTAGTCTCAAAAGCCCGCTCTTCAAGGCGGGCTTTTTTGTGCGCGCGCCAAACTACATGGATTGAGACTCAACGTAGTTTCTCAGAAATATTAGATCCAAATTCGATGAGGCGCGTACCCATACTTTGAATGCCACTCGTTGGATTGCGACTGGACGATGTCGTATAGTCCAACTCAACTCCAGATTCCTTTAGCCGTCTCTCGACCACGAGTAAATCTGCTGACAAGCGTTTGACGTCGCGATTCAACGTGCGCGTTTCTACTGATGAAGTGGTTTGCTCAGCTCGTGCTTCAAAATAGTCAATGCGCTGCAGGAGCTCCTTACGTTCGCTTTGTAAACGCGCAATATCTCTGGTCGCCGCTGTAGTACCATTGATTGTCTGCGAATTTTTAAACAGCTGCACGCGTTGGCTGCTCAAAAAAGATAAATCCGCGAATTCGACCGTATAGTATCGGCCATCCTCTAGACGTTGAAATCGGACCGTTGAATCAGTCACATTCTGCAACTCTACCTTTATACTTTTATACTGACGATCCCAAAGCGTCATCATTCGAGGCAAGCCGACGGCTTTAGCCTGATAATAATCATGGCTAAATGCGCCGACGATAACTAACAGAGCTATAATAAAAAGCCATCGCAGGGTAGTCACTAATAGATGCATGCTATTTTTTATTAGCGTGAAAAAGCAGAGGTACCAAAGAATATTTTAGAGGTAAGTATTATGCCTATGCTAAAAACCATCATTCATAATTCAAAATACGTTTGGCATAACTAGTCAAGTTGAATAATGTTCCTGTATACTCTTAAATGAGAGCAATGGCAGTTGGTTGATAGCGAATCGCCAACCGGACGATTCGCCCTTTTGCAGTACGTTGAGCAGGCTCATCCCACAACACCACTGTTTGTTTAGCCAAGAAATATCCTCCAGATTTTAAACCTAATTCTGACAACCGCAGACATAAAAAAGGCCGCCCCTAAACGGGGCGACCTTAAGAAAGACTTCTGTTAAGTCCGAAGTTTAAGCAGCAGGTGCTGTGTTCGCTTCTTTTGCCTTTTCAACGAGAACATTGAAAGCGGGCTCATCGTGAATCGCTAGCTCGGAAAGCTGCTTACGGTCCATATCGATCTCAGCAGCCTTGAGGCCACGGATGAAACGACTGTAGTTGATGCCATTTGCACGGCACGCAGCATTGATACGAACGATCCAGAGTGAACGGAACTCGGACTTCTTTTTGCGACGGTCGCGGTAAGCGTAAACTTCCGCGTGGTCGACTGCATCTTTCGCATAGCGAAAGAGACGTGATTTATTTCCGAAATAGCCTTTGGCTTTTTTCAGAACTTTCTTGCGGCGTTTTAAGGTTGCCGGACCATTAGTTGCTCTAGGCATGTTTCTTTAATCTCTCGATTTAGTCGCTGTCGGGTCGCCCATTTTCATGTTACCCGACTAGCGTGAGTTTTAGTATCAAACGTGACTTCTTCAGCTTAAGCGAAAGGCAATCCGCGAATGAGGTTAGCGCGTTGGCCGGGAGCGACCAGTTTGCTTTGACCTGCACGGCGACGTTGCTTGACACTCTTGTTACGAAGAAGGTGACGGTGCCCTGGCGTGCGACGCAAGAGTTTACCGGTTCCTGTCTTCTTGAAGCGTTTGGCGATGGATTTACGTGTTTTCTGCATGAGAAAGTTGGAAAAGATGGGGAAAACACAGCTTTTGAAGCCGCTTGTAAAGGGTTAAAAGCGAGAAAGTTAAAATGGAGTCACATCTGAACTGAGATCCCATTCGGTGATCGACTCAATCCCCCCTTTTTTATGGTTGTTCGTTCATTAGTGGAAAAAGGGTGATCGAGGGAGAGCAACTCGCCCTCCTGCGCAGCAACACAGGATCAATGTGGCCGATTCGCCCACACTCCTATCGCGGTCAATAGCTCAAACAAGCCCTCCTCGTGCGCGCTCAAAATACGATTCGAATAACTGGCTGAAATGGCAACTGAACTAGGATTTTTGAAAGTCTGCCCACTTTCCACTTTCCACCCACCACTTTTCCCGCTCTCATTCACCATCTTTCCTTTTCGCTATCGACACCGACACTCCAGATTTCAACACCCCTGTCCTCCAAAGCCGCATCGTCGGCATGGTTGAGGGGCGTGTGCGCCGCCTCAAAGGCTACCAAAAGAGCCATCATCTGCCCGACGGTCATTACCCAGCAGCCCAGGGCTTCGTGCGTAAAGTCGGCCATGAGAATGTCAAAGAGCTGATCGATCAATTCTATACCGACATACGCAGCCTGTTCGGCTATAAGCGGCGCGACTTTCACTACACCTGCGAAGATGGCTTCGGCTGCATCAAAACGCCCGACTTTGATCTTCACGTACATGTCGACCAAAGCCCCGAAGATCCAAAGAATTACCAACTCAGCACCGAGATCGTCGCGCTGCACAATCCCGAGATCGTAGGAGACGACCGCTTTCACGCCTGCTTTACGCATTATTGCGAGACCTTGATCGTCGAATTCCCCGGCTCGATTAATATCGACGAAAAAATTGACGCGATCGAAGACATCGACGAGATCGCGCAATATTTAACCTATGAGCCAGACGGCAGCGCCTTCGAACTCAGACTCATTCCACTCGACCTCGAGATCAAAATAAGCGAGAGCGAAATGAGTTTTCAGCTGCTCACACTGCGCAATCTAAAAAAACTGCTCGAACACAGTCAAAAGGCCTTCGAAATCCTCACTGCAGTCGGCCTCGGCGCCGCGCTTGGCTGATCTGCGTGGAAGGGAGCTACGCCTCGTCAGCCAAGCCTATGTACTGGACTTAAGCACCAATCTATCATGCTACAGAGCGCCGGAGCCTAGCCTCGTCCGTGTTACACCTCATCACACTCTCACTTTAACAGGCCGCAGGCGATCGCCCTGCCAGCTTGACTTGAGCCCACCTTCACTTGATTCTTTCCCGCTTTTTCAACAAACCGCACCATGGCAACTACCACTCTCAACTACGAACCAATGGTCTTTAATCCGCGTAATGGCGAAGAAGCACCACTCTCTGCGATTCAACTAGAAGTACTTGCGCTGAAGAAAGAGCGGAACGCCGTAATCCTCGCCCACAACTACCAGGTGGATGAGATCCAGCGTGTGGCTGACTATGTCGGCGACTCACTCGGACTGGCCTATTGCGCAGCCGAGGCAGATGCGGACGCGATCGTGTTCTGCGGCGTGCACTTCATGGCAGAAACTGCGAAGATCGTGAATCCGAGCAAAGCCGTGCTCCTGCCAGATATGAACGCTGGCTGTTCACTCGCCGACTCTTGCCCTGCCGAGAAACTGGCCGCTTACAAAGCAGCGAATCCAAATGTTTATGTGGTCGCGTACATCAATTGCTCCGCCGCTGTCAAAGCGCTTTGTGACGTGATCTGCACCAGCGGCAATGCCAAGACCATCATCGATAATGTGCCCGCCGACCGCGACATCCTGTTTGTTCCCGATCAAAACCTCGGGCAATGGGTTTCTAAGCAGACTGGCCGCCAGATGCAGCTCTGGCCGGGGTCGTGCTACGCGCACGTGCTCTTTACCCAACAAGCAATCGAAGCACTCAAACTTAAATTCCCAGAAGCGTTAGTAGTTGCCCACCCTGAATGCGTGGAAACCGTGCGTGACAATGCCGACATCGTCTGCAGCACTGAGAAGATGGTCGGCTTCTGCCAAAACAGCGATGCGCAGCAGTTTATCATTATTACCGAGACAGGCATGATTCATCGCCTGCAACGTGAAGCACCACACAAGACCTTTATCGCGGGTCCCACAGATACTTGCGCCTGTAATGATTGCCGATTCATGAAAATGAATACCATCGTAAAACTGCGCGACTGCTTACGCGATATGAGTCCACAAATCGAGATGGACGAAGACATGCGCCAACAAGCCTACGTGCCACTCAAGCGCATGCTTGATTGGAGCAAATAGCAGAGAGCTGAGGTGGGAAAGCTGAGGCTTGAGGCAAAAAACACCTTAATCCTGAGCTCACTGTTGGTGAACGTCTAACTTTGAATGTCCAATTTTAATGGTCTGATGTTTTCCATATAACATCCTCGCCCCCTCTTATGTCTCAGCCCTCAAATATCAGCCCTCAGGCCTCAGCTCTGAGCCATCGCGCTGCTGCGACTTATCGTTACGATGTTTTGCGTGCGCCCTTTTATGGCATCCTCGAAGCAGGCTGGTCGACCTTTGCGCTACTGATTGCGATTCGTCACTTTGACGCCTCGGAAACATATAAGGCGTTCATCGCAGGCGCATGGCCGATCGGCTTTCTACTCACACCACTGACGCTTTACTTCGTCGCGAAACGACAAATTCGCCCCAGCTTGGCCTCGGCCTGCATGTTCTCGCTAGCCGCCCTACTGATGGTCGGCGCGACCGTGATGCAAAGCTTAACGGTCTTCACGGTGTTTATCATCACGAGCCAAATGGCCACTGTGCAGCAAGGCCCGCTGATGATTCAAATCTACGCCGAGAACTATCCTGCCCATGAGCGCGGCAAGCGCATAACCACACCATTCATTCTCAGTGCTTTGAGTATGATCCTCTTTTCACTACTGGGTGGCTGGTTACTGGACATCTCAATCAATTACTACCACCTGCTTTTTGTAATTATGATAATCGCGGCGGCGGCCTGCGGCTGGGCGACCAATCGAATCCCCAGCGTGCCACTGTACACCGACCATGTCGGCAACCCTTGGCAAAACTTCAGTCTCATTTGGAAAGACCGCTTCTTTGGTTATTTGCTGGGCAGCTGGATGCTCCTCGGATTGGGCAACCTGATCACCATGCCGATTCGCGTAGAATACCTTGCCAATCCGGAATTTGGCATCAACGCCGACAATACAACGATTGCCTTCCTACTTGTCGTCGTACCTGCCGCAGCACGCATCCTCAGCACCAAACTCTGGGGCAGTCTGTTCGATAAACTACAATTAATTACCACCCGTAATCTACTCAACGTCTTCTTTTTGCTCAGCATCGCCTGCTTCTTCTTTACCAAGAATATTATACTCCTCACCTTTGCGATGATTTTAGTCGGACTCGCCACTGGCGGCGGCAAAATAATCTGGAACCTGTGGGTCACAAAAATCGCGCCCCACGAAAAGGTCTCTTCTTACATGAGCATTCACATGGCCCTCACTGGCGTCCGTGGGACACTCGCGCCATTTATTGGCTACTGGATGCTAAGCAACTCAGCGCCCAAGGCAGTCGCCTTCGCTGGCATGCTCTTAGTCTTCATCTCGATCGTACTCTTTGAATGCGTGCGCCAGCACAAGCGCTTCGTGAGTTAGTGATACTCACGTCGACCTTCCAGAGCGCTGCGCAGCGTCACCGAATCGGCGTAGGTCACGCCGCCGCCGCTGGGTAGGCCGAAGCCAATACGAGTGACCTTAATCGGACGCTGGCCGACGATCTCTTCTTGAATGTAGTGGCAGGTTGCCTGCCCTTCGATGTCGTTCGACAGCGCTAAGACAAATTCAGTGACTTCGCCGGATTCAAGACGGGCCTTTAAACTCTGCAGATTAAGATCCTCCGGGCCGACGCCATGAATCGGTGAGAGCTTGCCATGTAACACATGATACTGGCCCTTCCATGCCGCCGAACGCTCAATCGCGATCAGGTCCGGCACGTGCTCGACCACACAGAGCGAGCCAGCATTACGCCGCTCATCTTCGCAAATTGCACACTTGGGGCTTTCGGCAATATTACCGCAGGTATCACAACGACGTACCGTAGAGCGCGCATCGCCCATGGCCGCCATCAAGCCCTCCAGCGCCTCAGGCTGTTCGACGAGTAAGTGCATCGCGATGCGCTCGGCAGACCGAAAGCCTAGACCTGGCAGGCGCTTTAGCTCGTGCAAGAGCTTCTCAAAGGCGGGAGTCACAAATGCGCTGGTTTAAAATCCAGGAAATCCGCCCATGCCACCGGTCACGGAGGCCATTGCATCTTCGCTGGTTTGCTTGGCTTTGGCAGCCGCTTCTTGCACTGCACCGAGCAGTGTCTCTTCGATGAAATCAGCGTCTTCTTTCAAGAATTCAGGATCCATCTTAAAGGCCTGAAATTCACCCTGGCCGTTGATCTTAATGTTGATCGCACCGCCGCCACTAGAGACCTCG
>CAZIMR010000057.1:0-6922 GCA_964540215.1 uncultured Puniceicoccaceae bacterium | reverse complement strand
CGATCAGCTCTCGAAGCGCGGGCATGCGGGCTTAATTCTTTTTAGCAGTGGCACTAGCGGCGAGCCGAAGGGGATGTTGCATGATCTTAATGCGCTACTGGATCGCTATGGTGAGGTGCGCCCGCGAGCAGATCGCACGGTGCAGTTGCTGTTGACGGATCACATCGGCGGGCTGGATTCTGCCTTTCGCACTTTATTTGCAGGCTCGACCTTGGTGTTGCCTGAGGCACGAACGGCAGTTGCAGTGGGAGAGGCGGTTGAGCGATACGATGTCAATATACTACCAGCATCGCCGACTTTTTTGAATCTCATGCTGTTGGCACAGGTTGCGGAGCAGTTTGATTGTTCGAGCTTGGAGGTGATCGCGTATGGAGCAGAGCCGATGTCAGCTAGGCTACTGGGGCGGTTGCTTGAAGCATTCCCAAATGCGGCATTTCAACAAAAGTTTGGCACCAGTGAAACTGGAGCAATCCGGATCAAGAGTCAGAGCACGGGCAGTTTATATTTCAGCATTGAAGATTCAGGCGTCGAGTGGCGGGTGCACGATGAAGAGCTTTGGCTCAAAACAAGCTCGCGGATTCTGGGCTATTTGAACGCTGATGAATCTTCACTGGAGGCCGACGGTTGGTATCGAACTGGGGATCTGGTGGAAGAGGCCGAAGGCGGCTATTTACGTATTGTTGGTAGGCGAAGTCAGTTAATTAATGTGGGCGGCCAAAAGGTACATCCGGCAGAGGTAGAGCAGGTAATCGCTGAGATTGAGGGTGTTGAAGTTTGCTCGGTGTATGCTAAGCCCGCTCCAGTCACGGGAAGTATGGTTGCGTGTGTGATCGTGACTTCTGTGGGGAGGGATCTGCGCTCGTGGAAACGTTTGGTTCGTCAGCATTGTCGCGGGCGAATTGCAAATTGGAAGATTCCAGCCTCTGTCGAGCTGCGTGCTGAGCTGTCGATGACCGATCGCCTGAAGCGAGGGTAGATCGGTTGAGGAGCGTAATTGCGAAGGTGGCCAATCGTTCTAGACGAGTCTGAACCCGTGGCGTCTGGGCTTGCGCAGGCCAATTTGAGCGCTCCCGCGACTGCTGGCCGCCGCAAGCGACGACGCCACATGGCAACTTTCGCAACTACATTCGCGCGTCGGATTCTCGGTAAAATGGGCTTTCACTTTGTGCGATCCTGCGCATGGTAGTGTTATGGCAAAATGTAGTTTCAATCAGGTTCAAGTCGGCGGGGTAGTTACTTGTGTGCCATCTTTGGAGAAATGTATCGATGATGAGATCGATCTGTTCGGCGGCAACGAGAAGCAAATCGCACGCTTAAAGAAAACCATTGGGCTGGATCGGCGTCGTGTCGTGGAGCCCGGCACGACCGCGGCGGATCTATGCGAAGCAGCTGCCCGGCGACTATTGAAAGGCACGAGTCTCGAGCCTGAGGCGATTGACGCGGTGATTTTTGTGACGCAAACGCCAGATTATCCCCAGCCTTGTAATGCCGCGGTCCTACATGGGCGTTTGGATTTATCAAAGAGTTGCGCAGCCTTGGATGTGAATTTGGGCTGTTCGGGGTATGTGTATGGGCTGTGGTTGGCGCATATGATGGTCAGTGCCGGCGGCTGTGAGCGAGTGCTAGTGCTGGCGGGGGATACGATTAGCCGGATTGTGAATCCGAAAGATCGCTCAGTGGCACCGTTGTTTGGCGATGGAGGCAGCGCGACATTGGTTCAACGCAGTGATTGTGAGCGCGCGGCGTGGTTCAGCCTCGAAACGGATGGCAAGGGCTTTGATAAATTGATCGTGCCTGCGGGTGGGCAGCGCACCCCGAGTTCGGCAGAGACGCAGGCTGAGGTGGAGGATGCGGACGGGAACGTGCGCTCTGCCGAAAACCTCTTCATGGATGGCGCGGAGATTTTTAACTTCTCCATTGTTGAAGAGCCTAGGGCAGTGCGAGACTTAGTCGACTATGCTGGCTTGGATCTGAATGCCGTCGATTACTTCGTGTTTCATCAGGCCAATCGCTATATTCTTAGTAATATCGCGAAGCGTTTAAAAATTGATCCTACGAAAGTGCCGATGCAGACGGTCGAGCGCTATGGAAATCAAAGCTCGGCATCGATCCCGTCAGCGATGTGCGGTGAGCTACAGAATGTGCTGCGTGGTGCGGATACCCAGCGCGTATTGCTGTCTGGATTTGGCGTCGGCTTGTCGTGGGCCAGTGTGATCCTTGATATTGGCGAGCTGGCTGTCTGCGAAATTATTGAAAGTGCGCCGAGTGAATAGAAACTTGTTAGGCAGCATTAGATTTGGTATCAGTCATTTAAATACACCCCATGAGATTAGAGAAATTTATTGAAGAATTCGAAGAAGCGGTCGAGGACATCGAGCCCGGTTTATTAACCGCAACGACCAAATACACGGAGCTTGAGGCGTGGGATTCGTTGGCAGTTTTGACTGTGATTGCGATGGTCGATGCGGAATACGATGTGCGCCTAAAGGCTGACGCATTAAAAAGCTATGAGACGCTCGAAGAGTTGTTTACGCATGTTAGTGCGTTATCATAAAGTATGAGCGGTTACGTTAAATTTAAAAACCAACAGATTCTGGTAGTCGGCGCGACTGGCGGATTAGGCGGTGCGATCGCGCGGCATTTGATGCGTGAAGGTGCGAGCTTGATCGTATCTGGGCGTAACGAACCGAAGTTGGACGCACTTTCGCAAGAGTTGGGAGCGGTCGCGCTGCCGGTGGATTTGACTGACTCTGCTGGACGTGCGCAACTGGCCGATACGATCGGCACGGTGGATGGAGTCGTCTACGCCGCGGGTGTCGCTCCTGTGGCTCCAGTGCGCTATCTCAAGGAGGCAGATGCCGAGGCTTGTTTGAATGTGAATACGACGGTGCCATTGCTCTTGATTCGCGATTTATTGAAGACAAAAAAACTGAAGGCTGGCGCATCGATTGTGTGGCTGTCTTCGGTGGCATCTAGCCGAGGCACCGCTGGATATGCTGCATATGCCGCGAGTAAAGCTGGGTTGGAGGCATCCGCGCGCTGTCTTGCGCTGGAACTTGCGCCGAAAGGAATGCGAGTGAACTGCATTGCTCCAGGGATGATTGAGACGAATATGGCTGAGATCGCCGCGGAACGTATTTCCAGCGAGGCGCTCGCGGCGCATTTAACAGCGTATCCACTTGGTGCGGGGCAGCCTGAGGATGTGGCAGCGGCGACTTCTTTTCTACTTTCGGCAGCATCTCGTTGGGTGACGGGTGTTACCTTGCCTGTTGATGGGGGCTTTTCTATCTAGTCCTGCTGAACTCCTGATCTGACCTAATATGAAAAAACTGATTATCGTAGGCGCGGGCGGGTTTGGGCGTGAGGTTTATGCTTGGGCAAAAGATCATCCGGATTCTGGCAAAGCTTGGGGAATTGCTGGGTTTATAGACGATGATGCGACGGTGCTCGATGGTTATCAGTATCCTGAGGGTGTGATTGGTTCGATCGAAGGGCATCAACCCGCTGCGGATGAACTCTTTGTCTGTGCGATTGGAGCGCCGATGATTAAGAAAAAGGTTTGTCAGGCATTATTGGGGCGCACCGCGAATTTCATTACGCTGGTGCATCCTTCCGTCATTCTTGGAGAGACTATTCAGCTCGGGGATGGAGTCGTCCTTTGCCCACGAGTGACGCTGACTGCGGATATTTCGATTGGCGACTTTACTGCGATCAATTGCCATAGCAGTGTGGGGCACGATGTGGTGATCGGCGATTGGGCCACGGTCAGTGGGCACTGCGATTTGACGGGGAATACTCGCTACGGCGCTGGAGCATTTTTGGCGACAGGTGTGCGGATTGTGCCCGGCAAGTCAGTAGGCGAGTTTGCCTATGTGGGCGCAGGGTCGGTCGTTATCCGCTCAGTCAAGGACCGGCAAAAAGTCTTCGGGAATCCTGCGCGAGTGCTTGCTTAGTCGGCGCTGCCTTGGCTGGAACTGACTAGGCCGATTGCGGACAGACTGTCGAGGATCTTGCCGAAATCAGCTATTTTTTTGAGCTTTTCGAGGCTTTTATTACTGGAAAGGCGAATAAAGAACTGCTCTTGGCGGAGATCTAGACCGTGGTGTTTGATGTCAATGAGCGCCCCCAGAATATTGTGTCCATCTTGTTGCTTATAGCCGAAAGCGGCTCCACCCACTAGGTGCCAGAAGTGGACCTGTTGAGCATTGCCATTTTTCTCATACGCACCATATTCGGCGGGTTGAAAGTGCGCGTCGCCGTGTTCGAATGGGATGCTGTATTCGCGCGCTGTGCAGGTCCATCCGTTCTGGACCCAACAGGTGTCCGGCGTGTGGGCGCCTGCCCAGCGGTAGGAGGCTTTACCTGGAGACCAGTAGGCTATGTAGAGGCCAACGAAGGTGTCGCCTTTTTCAAATACGCGAAAGATGGCGTCGTCGAAGTTGAGGAAGTCGGTGATTCGCGCGCTGGACTCGGGGGATTCCGCCATGTCCATGTCTTTGATCTTCCATCCTGCTAGTTTAGTCGGGACAATATCTGCCAATGCTTCGTGCAGCGTCGGCTCAGGGGGCGGCACAAAGGCAAAATACGCCCGTAGTCCGAGAGCGGACAGAAGAATGGCGATGCCAAGAATTAGGATAATTTTTTTCATGAGAGGCAGAACTCGATTATAAAAACGGCTTTCGCGACAGACTCAAGAAAACAGATTGCCTTTAAATTTATGGCGGCGGTGAATAATTGGCTCGCTGCGTGCACCGCCTGCTAGGATTGCTAGTGCATAGATTAAATGTTTTTATTGTTTATAGAGTCTCGCGAACTGTGTAATACTTATCATTTGGATTCGTGAGTTTCGCTGAATTCCTCTCTATTACACTATGCCTTCATTAATCGATAAATCCGGCAACCTTGTCTATTTTGGCGAGCTTTCTTGGGGGAATTTTGTCGATTGGTTGGTTACGTTTTGTCTCGGCGCGATTATTCTGTTGTCGACTCTATTGCTCGGCGGGGCGCGGCCGGATACGCATGAGCTGCTTCTGCCGCTGTTCGCTTGCTTGATGGTGTTACATGGCCTTTGGCTTGCGGTCGTGCAGGAGCAGGCGAAGCGTTTGAGCCATGTGCCAATAGTCTTCCTTCCCCTTGTGGCGTGGATTTGGATGAATGTGACTTGGGTCAGTCCGACTGCATGGCGTGGCTGGTATGAGCTCATTTATGCGCTGGAGGCCATGATCTTTCTATGGGTGCTGACCAATAATGTGCGCACGCGCGCACATCTGTGGGTGTTGATTACGATTGCGATTTCGCCTGCGGCCTACGCCATTTTTATTGGCTTCTATCAGTTCTTCCAAAATCCGTCGAAGCTGGCGAATGCGTATGCTGATTACGAATTAACGCTGAGTCCTAAGTTTTTAGGGCATGCGACTGGTTCGTTTGCAGATCCGAATAGTTTTGCGGCCTTTTTGCTGATTCTATTGCCATCACTTTTGATCGCTGGACTGGTACCACGTCTACCAGTGATTTTACGTGTCTTGTGTCTGTACATCGGGGTGATGTTTGTGGTTTCGATTTTCCTGACCCAGCTGTTTTGGCCGCTGGCGATTCTGCTGGTGATTCTGGTGGTTCTGCCGTGGTTCTGTTTTTTGAAGCAATCGCGCCGAGTGTGGGGTAGTTTCCTGGGCGTGTCTTTGATCGCGTTCGGCGTGTTGGTGCAGATGGTCTTTTCGCCACAATTCCAAACGCGTGCTGCACTGGCGATTGCTGAAGAAGGTGAGGCGGTTCGTTTGATCTTATGGCAGGAGGCGCTCCATATTGTGCTGGATGCTCCGATCTCTGGAGCTGGGGGCGGGAGCTTTGCCGCAGAGTTTGAGCAAAGTGAAAGGCAATCCTTGGAAAAATTACCGATGACGCCGCACAATGATTACTTGTTGATTCTATCCGAGTATGGGTTGCTTGGCGGCGTGCTGTTTTTAGTGCCGGTTGTGTGGGTGGTGAGGCGCTCGATTCGCCATTGGCGTGCTGAGCCAAATCGAGTAAAGCTCAAGGGTGTGAAGCGCACAATTATGCCGCCGGCAAAGTTTTTTTTATCGCTTGGTCTTGGCGGAGTCCTGGCGTTTGCGCTCTGCTTGTTTAGCTCGTTTGTTTTTTATACACCAGCGCTCACTTGGTATGGTATACTGTTCTTTTCGATTTTGGTTAAATCGAGCTTTACGTGTCGGCTGCGTATTCCTGCGACTCGGCGGATGCAGTTCGCATATTTCTGTTTGAGTCTCGTTTTGGCGTTCCAGTTTTATTCGATCAGTGCCTCCCGTATACAAGCGCAGGCGCTCGAGTTACATGCTCGGCAACGTTTAGAACAAGTGGTCCAATTGGGAGTGCATCGATCTGGCGATGAGGATTTGTTGCATGAGGTGATTGAGCTGTATGAGGCTGCGATACTGCTTGATCCTGATAATGTCGACGTGTGGATTGGTTTGAGCGCGGCGAATTGTCAGCTTTTTTATAGTAACCCTGAAGATCATGAACAAATCGGGATGCGGGCGTCGGGCTATGCAGGGCGAGCGATTGGGCTGAGTGAGACCTACTGGATGGCGTGGGCGCAGCTCGGGATTGCGCAAAGTTTAGGCGGCAACGAGACTGAAGCCGAGGCTGCGTTGAAGCGGGCGTTGGAGTTGGCTCCTAATAATGGCAACGCACATTATTATTGGGCTGCCTATGTTAGCCATTTTAACGAGAGGCGCGTCGAGGCGATGATATCGGTGCAACGCGCACTCGAGATTAATCCAAACCACGCTGCGGCTAGTAGGCTTCAGCAAAAACTTCGCATTTTATGAGTTCGTCGCTGCACAAGGTTTTCTCTGTAGTGCTGGTGTCCCTGTTCGCCGCGGTTGCGATGCTTCAAGCCCAAGAATGGATGCGTGGCGCCGTACTG
>CAZIMR010000056.1:0-6923 GCA_964540215.1 uncultured Puniceicoccaceae bacterium | reverse complement strand
ATTCGCTGACTTTGCGTGCGGTGTCACCATGCTTATTGGTGAAGATGACCTGCGCGATATGTGCTTTATTGGCGCTTTCGATCAGCCCCAGTCCACCGGGTAAGATAATCAAACCATCGAACATGATTTCGGGGAAGCGTTGCCGAAAGCGTTTTGAAGCTTCGTCCAAGCCAGTATGATCAATAAACAGCGCCATGGTTGATGCCATCGGCCCACCGAGGCTACGACGTATCACTTCGGGGTCGGGAATGCCGCCGCCCATTGATTCGATGACGTCGCCGTAGGCGCGAATGATCGCAGCTGTTTGGTCGATCAACGTACCGTCC
This sequence comes from uncultured Puniceicoccaceae bacterium, assembly GCA_964540215.1. Lineage (GTDB taxonomy): Bacteria > Verrucomicrobiota > Verrucomicrobiia > Opitutales > Coraliomargaritaceae > Lentimonas. The sequence goes on along the minus strand of CAZIMR010000056.1, from coordinate 6,597 downwards.
ATATCCCACAGGATGGTCTTAGGTAGTGGAAGTGTCGGAGTGCGTGGCATCTAGACTATGGTGGTTTCGGGTGTGAGATCAAACAGTGCGGCTCCGAGCTCGTATAGGTCGGCGTAGATGCCAGTTGCCTGTGTTGCCGCACTCAATTCAGATTTGGTATGACTGCCAGTCGCGACGAGGTAAGACTTGAGCTGGCCCGCTTCTGCAGCGGCGAAGTCAAAGGGCGAGTCGCCGATGAGAATGGTATCTTCGGAGGTCGCTGTTAAACATCCGAGTGCGTGGGCAGTGAACTCTGGATCGGGCTTGCGGTAAGGGGTGTCTCCGCTGCCGATAACCGCATCTAGGTATTGTGACTGTCCTAGAAAGTCTAAAATTGTGCGCGATTGATTACCATTTTTATTGGTAAAAACAGCGAGCTGGTAGCCACGTTGTTTAAGTTCGTTCAGTATCCAATTGGATCCTGGGAGTGCGATTAGGTCTTCAAGCATGATTTGCTCGAAGTGATTTTGGAATATCGGTAGCGCGGTATCGACATAGGCTTCTCCCAGCAATTTACCAAGTGTCACTGGTGCAGAGCCACCGACAGTTGCTCGTACCGTTTCATAGTCTGACTCTGGTAAGTCGAGCTGTTGTTGAGTAAATACAACAGCTCGATGAATGGTGGTGAAATGATCAATCAGTGTGCCGTCTAAGTCGAAAAGTACCGTGTTCATATAAAAATAGTTCTAATTCAGCCCATTATTTGAGCAACTGGAGACTTTATGGGTATTCTTCGGATTGCTGGCAAGTGCACGTCTGCGCTTACAGGCATTTAATTATGAGCATTGGCATGGGGTGTTTTGGCTGACATCGTCGAGGCTTATTCAGGGTCGTCAAATCCGTGTCACTGCTTGGAATTATTAAGAATCAGCAGACTCTGCTCACAGTCATCTAGTTGGCCGTTAAAAAGCCTACAAATGAGATTTTCAATTCACTGAAAAAAAGATAAAATTCCTCCAAAGGACTATTGACAAGTGGACGATCAGGGAGAGCATGTCGGCTCTTCTTTAGGGATGTGCGCTTTGCATATTTCTCCAGATGGTGGCTATAGCTCAGTTGGTTAGAGCACCGGCTTGTGGTGCCGGGGGTCGCGGGTTCGAATCCCGTTAGCCACCCCATTTTTACGCAGTAAAATGCATGCGGCGGGATTTGAACCCGCGAATCAGCGGGTTTGTCGAAGTGCTTTTAGGGACGAACGTACCGTCTTGAAAAGCACGAAGAGGGCACAGCAATCTCGTTAGCCAGCGGCTGCATGTTTACAGCGCAACTGTTGCCTAATCACTGTTAGGGAAGTGCGTGTGGTTGAGCGCCAGTAACAAAAAAAGTCCCCGCTCTTTCGAGTCGGGGACTTGTTGATAAGTGTGTTGCTGAACGCTTACTTGCGTTTCGCTTCTTCGCGCTCGAGCGCTTCCTTAATCACCACGTCGGCTACATTCTTCGGGCATGATGCGTAGTGTGAGAACTCCATGGAGAACTGACCGCGACCAGATGTCATTGTGCGCAGGGCACCGATGTAACCGAACATCTCGCTCAAAGGAGCGTCGGCCTTGATACGAACACCTGAGTTAGGTGCTGGTTCTTGGGTCTTGATCATGCCACGGCGGCGATTCAAGTCACCAATAACGTCACCCATTTTGTCCTCTGTGCAGAACACGTCGAGTTTCATGACAGGCTCAAGGATCTGTGGACCTGCCTTTGGCAAGGACTGACGATAGGCTGCTTTGGCAGCGGTTTCGAAAGCAACTGCAGAGGAGTCAACAGCGTGGAACGCACCATCTGTCAGTGTGACCTTAAAGTCCAAGCAAGGGTAGCCGGCGAGGACACCCTTTTCCTTGGAGAACTTGAAGCCCTTCTCAACTGCTGGCCAGAATTCACGTGGAACGTTACCCCCAACAACCTTGGATTCGAACTGGAAGCCTTCACCTGGCTCGAGTGGTTCGAGCTTGAAGAGGATCTTGGCGAACTGACCAGAACCACCGGACTGCTTCTTGTGTACGTAGCTGTCTTCGATTGTTTGCGTAATGCTCTCGCGGTAAGCAACCTGTGGCTTGCCAACAATAGCTTCAACACCGTAGGTGCGCTTCAAAATGTCGACCTTAATGTCGAGGTGAAGCTCACCCATACCGCGAAGGATGGTTTCGCCAGAATCTTCGTCAGTTTCGACAATGAAAGTTGGATCCTCTGCAACCATTTTGCCGATCGCTGTGCCCAATTTCTCAGATTGACCTTGGTCCTTTGGCTTAATTGCGATGGAGATAACTGGCTGGGGGAATACCATTGGCTCGAGTGTAGCAGGGTGCTTTGGATCACAGAGTGTGTGACCTGTTTGCACCGACTTCATGCCGAGTAGGGCGACGATATCACCCGCTTGTGCAGAATCGACTTCAGTGCGTTCGTCAGCATGCATCTCGATGATACGACCAATACGTTCTGTCTTGCCTGTGAAGGTGTTGAGGACGCTGGTGCCTTTGCTGAGCTTGCCTGAGTAAATACGCGTGAAAGTCAACGCGCCGTATTTGTCATCCATGATCTTGAACGCAAGCGCACGGAGAGGCTTTTCAGCATCCACAACCGCGAACTCACCTGTTTCTTCACCTTCAGCATTCACTTCAGGCTGTGCAGGTACTTCGGTTGGGCTTGGCAGGTAATCAATGACGCCGTTGAGGACGTTTTGCACACCCTTGTTCTTAAACGCAGAACCACAGAATGTGGGGAAGAAATCCAGAGCGATTGTGCCCTTACGGATACATGCCTTAATGACGGACATTTCTGGTTCGTTACCTTCGAGGTAAGCTTCCATCGCGTCGTCGTCTTGCTCAACAGCAGTTTCAATCAATGCCGCGCGGTATTCTTCGACCTTGTCGACCATGTCCGCAGGCACGTCTTGTAGTTCGTAGTTTAAAGGGTCACCAGAGTTGTCCCATACCCATGCCTTGCGTGTGATGAGGTCAACGACGCCTTGAAGGTCGCTTTCTTCACCGATTGGGAGCACCATCACGAGTGGCTTAGCGCCCAGGATGTTTTTCACTTGGTCAACCACCTTATAGAAATCAGCACCGACACGGTCGAGCTTGTTGACGTAAATCAAACGAGCGACCTTAGAATCATTGGCGTAACGCCAGTTCGTTTCAGATTGAGGCTCAACACCACCAGAACCACAGAAAACACCGACGCCACCGTCGAGCACCTTCAATGAGCGGTACACTTCAACTGTAAAGTCAACGTGCCCAGGCGTATCGATAATATTAAAACGGTGATCGTCCCAAAAGCAGGTAGTCGCAGCTGACTGAATCGTGATGCCACGCTCTTGCTCTTGTTCCATGAAATCAGTGGTTGCCGCACCATCGTGGACTTCGCCCAACTTGTGGATTTTACCAGTGAGCTTCAAAATACGCTCGGTTGTCGTTGTTTTTCCGGCGTCAACGTGTGCGAAGATACCAATGTTTCTGTACTTTGATAGGTCGGTCATGATCTGATCTGATGTGTTTAGAGATTGTGTTTACTACTTAAAATTGAGGGGCTTTGCATACGCGAATAGCGCTCACTAAATTCCAAAAAAGAGGCGGAGATTAGAGCTGGTTTTGAATACTGCAAGGCAAGAAAACAGGGGATTCACACGATTATATCGTTAAATTAATAGAATTAAACTTTCAGATTGAACTGAACCAACTGATTGAAATTTCTAAGAGGTGTTTCTGGGAAGATCCATCACTGCAACAATATCAACAGTCAATCTGCCCAATACCCACACTGAGAAATAAACACGCTGGACCATCCCCAGTGCCCGCCGAAGGGAGTCTAGCAACGCTGACGGCTGCCTTGACTTGGCGCTGTCGAACCCGAGCAACAAGGTTCGGCACTCGATCTGCATAGTCTGCCGCGGTTTATGTTTGCTCCTGGGCCCTTAACTCTTTGTTTTCGTCGGTTTTTCAAATCGTTTCTATTGATGACACCAGCACTTAAGATCTACGACACGACCCTTCGCGATGGCACTCAGGGCGAAGGCGTTTCCTTTACAGTCGCGGCTAAAATTCGCGTAGCTGAGAAGTTGGACCAATTTGGAATTGATTACATCGAAGGTGGCTGGCCTGGCTCGAACCCACGCGATATGGCGTTTTTCGAGGAAGCAAAGAAGTTGAACCTAAAGCATGCCAAGATCGCTGCCTTTGGTTCCACCCGACGTGCTAGCCTTAAGGCAGAGCAAGATCCGCAGTTGCAGCTGTTGCTCGATGCGGAAACCCCAGTGGTCACCATTTTTGGTAAGACCTGGTTGCTGCATGTCACCGAGATCATACGTACGACTGCCGAAGAGAATCTTAAGATGATCGAAGATTCGGTACGCTTCCTGACTAGCAATGGGCGCGAAGTGATCTACGATGCGGAACACTTTTTCGATGGTTATTGCGATAATCCAGAATACGCGATCCAGACACTTGAAGCCGCGCAACGTGGCGGTGCGAGCAACTTAACGCTCTGCGATACAAATGGCGGCCAGCTGGTGAGTCAGATGCAGGCAATAGTGAGCAAGGTCGTGGCACATTTTCCGAATACGCCAATTGGCATGCATTGTCATAATGATTCTGGCCTTGGCGTCGCATTGTCGCTCGCAGGGATCGAATCAGGTGCAGCTTTGGTGCAGGGCACGATGAATGGTTTTGGTGAGCGTAATGGTAATGCCAATCTGAGTACTATTATTCCGAATTTAATCTTAAAGATGGAGGCGGATCTGAACTGCGCTGCGAACTTGAATAAACTGCGTGACCTGTCGTTGTTTGTGGACGAGATGGCCAATCGTGCATCGGATTCGACCTTGCCATTTGTCGGCACCAGTTCCTTTGCGCACAAGGGTGGGGTACATGCGGATGCCGCTGCCAAAGTAAAGCACAGCTACGAGCACATTGCACCAGAACTGGTTGGCAATCGCACACGTGTACTGGTTTCGGATATGTCAGGTCGTAGCAGTGTGATGATGAAGGCCAAGGAAATTGGGGTCGATCTCGACGCCCGTTCGCCGGAGTTAAAGGAATTCCTCGGGCAGTTGAAGGAGCTCGAATTTAATGGCTACGAATACGAAGCTGCCGATGCATCTTTCAAATTACTACTGAGTCGCTTCCTTAAAAATAAACAGCCTGATTTTGAGCTGTTAGGCTATCGAGTAATGGTGAGTCATCAAGAGACTTCAGGTCGTGTTGTATCTGAAGCAACTGTGCAGGTCAAGATTGGCGACGAAGTGCACCATACCGTGGCTGAGTCCAATGGCCCTGTCGGGGCGCTTGACCATGCTTTACGCAAAGCGATCGCGCCCGTTTTTCCAGAGATTATGGCCGTTGAACTGATCGACTATAAGGTGCGTATCCTCGAAACTGAGCAGGGCAGCAATGCGATCACTCGTGTGTTGATCGAGTCCACCGATGGCGAGGCGACTTGGGGGACTGTTGGCGCAAGTGATAATATCATCGAAGCCACATGGCGCGCGTTGGTGGACTCCGTAGAATATAAGATCCTACTTGATTCCGAGGCGTAGGCTTTGATGTGCGGTCACGCTCTGCTGCTTAGGGGGCACTGCTTAGAACAGTTGAGCGCGATCGGAGTATGGGCGATTCTCTCTCTCTTTTATCTTCAACGCTAATCGACCATAAACCCTATTTTCACCTGCCCACAGTAACGATGAGAGGTAAATTACATCGCGTGGATGTCTGATTGTTTTACATGCACAAATCGGGCTAAACCACTACCAACTACGGGTCGGTGCAACGCGCAGCGTCTCGTAACGGCTGACATCGACTTCTTGCACAAAGCGACTCGGGTTGAGGCGTATCACCGTGTTGCCCTGTTGATTCAGCATCGGGTAAGAAAGATACAGTTCCTCCATGGCACGGGTGACGGCGACGTAAAACAGGCGGCGCTCTTCTTCGAGGTCGCCATCATCAATGGTGCGCTTAAGTGGAAATAGGCCATCAGCCAAGCCGATAACAAATACGATCGGGAACTCTAGGCCCTTCGCTTGGTGAATGGTAGTTAGGCGTAAGCAGTTGAGGGCTTGTTCTGGACTGCGCTCATTACTTTCGGAGGCGAGCAGCACGAGCTGAGCGAGCAGTTCTTCCATCGTATCGAAGCGGCTAGCAAAACTGATCAAGCTCTGCAAGTCATCGGCGCGTTCGGTCCAGTTCGGGTAGATCTCACGGATGAACTAGCTATACCAGCCATCAAGGCCGAGTTGCACGATTGTTTCAGGTGTTTCGCTAGTCAGCGCGACGGACAGTTCGCGGATCGTCTCGGCCAATGATGGCCATTCTTCTTTGGCGTCGTTAGGCACTTTTTTAAGCACCGCTGCCGATGTGAGAACGTCACAGAAATCTTGCTGTTCTTTCTCCGCGAGCTTTTTGGTGAACGCATGGATGCGCTCTGCGGTCTTGGGCCCGACCTTGGGTAGCAGGCAAGTGAAGCGTGCAAACGCGGAGACATCGGCAGGATTGGAGGCGAAGCGTAGTTGCGCCGTAAAGTCGCGGATGTGAGCTTGTTCGAAAAAGCGCACGCCCCTAGTGATTTGGTAATCGA
>CAZIMR010000055.1:0-6960 GCA_964540215.1 uncultured Puniceicoccaceae bacterium | reverse complement strand
ATGCCGACGCGCTTGCGCAGGGCGGCCACGGAGTTGCCGTGTTCGACAAATACATCGGGCCAGCCGATACGTTCGACGGGGCAAAGGCAGTGGCCGTCTTGCAGTGCTTCCATGATCGCGCTGCCGAAGCCGCCGCTGATGACGTTGTCTTCCATCGTGACGATCAGTTGACAGTCTTGCGCAGATGTCAGGAGTAGCTCGGTGTCGAGTGGTTTGACGAAGCGTGCATTGATCACACCGGCTTGAATGCCGTTTGCATGAAGCTGTTGGGCGAGTTGCTCTGCGTCGGCGATCATCGAGCCGATTGCCCAGATCTCGATTTCGCCTTGTTCTTGTAGGCGTTCGGCTTTGCCGATTTCGAGGGCTTCGGGCATCTCTTTGATCGGCGTGCCAATGGCTTGGCCGCGTGGGTAGCGCACAAAGCTGGGGCCCTGATAGGCGATGCCGGTGGCCATCATATCGGCAAGTTCGTCTTCGTTCGAGGGAGCCATGACGACTACGCCCGGAATGTTACGCAAGTAAGCGAGGTCAAATAGGCCGTGGTGTGTGGCGCCGTCGTTGGGCGAGAGGCCCGCGCGGTCCATACAGAACATCACTGGTAGGTTTTGCAGGGCAAGGTCGTGGATGAGTTGGTCGTATGCGCGTTGTAAAAAGGTCGAGTAGATCGCGCAAACTGGATGAAATCCGGAGGTGGCCATACCTGCTGCAGAGAGCACTGCGTGTTCTTCGGCGATGCCAACATCGATGAATTGATCCGGTAGTTCTTCCTCCAGGATATTTAGCCCAGTGCCGGCTGGCATCGCTGCAGTGATGCCAACGATGCGCTTATCTGCTTTCGCGAGTTTGACCAGAGTTCGGCCCATTACGTCTTGATATTTCGGGGCAGCATCAGCGCCCGATGCTGCGCTTTTGCCAGTCTTGATGTCAAAGGGACTTGCGCCGTGGAAGCGCTCGGGGTTTTGGATGGCGACGTCGTAGCCTTTGCCCTTGGTGGTCAAAATATGCAGCAATACCGGTTGTTCGGCTTGCTTGGCAAATTCGAGGTAGTGCTCGACCTGCTCATGGTCGTGACCATCGATGGGACCAATGTAGCGCACGTTGAACTTCTCAAATAGTGAGGATGACACCAAGAAGTCCTTGGTCTCTTTCTTCCACTTTGATCCGAACTGAATGATGCTTTCGCCGCCTGGGACTTTTTGCAACAGTGACTCGAAATCGTCATTCAGCTTATTGTAGAGAGGGTTAGTGATCAGCTCGTTAAAATAGCGTGGCAGCGCGCCGACATTCTTGGCGATCGACCATTTATTGTCGTTGAGAATAATGATCAGGCGCTTGGTCGAGGTGGCGACGTTGTTGAGCGCTTCCATAGTGATGCCACAGGTGAAGGCGGCGTCTCCACAAAGGGCGACGACATGCTCCTCTGAGCCGCGTTTGTCACGCGCAGTGGCCATACCGAGTGCGGCTGAAAGTGCGGTGCCGGCATGGCCAGCGCCAAAAGCGTCGTGTGCGCTTTCGCTTCGGTTCAAAAAGCCACTGAGGCCGTCGCATTGACGGATCTTGTCGAACGATGCACCGTTGCGGCCAGTGAGGAGCTTGTGCACATAGCCTTGGTGGGATACGTCGAATACGAAGCGATCTTGCGGGGTATTGAAGACCCGATGCAGACCGATGGTCAGCTCTACCACGCCAAGATTGGGCCCCACATGTCCACCGTTTTGCGAGGTGGCTGAGATGATGCGTTCACGTATCTCGGCAGCAAGCTCTGGTAGCTCGGCTTTGGATAACTGTTTTACGTCGTCGGGTGATTGAATCCGCTCTAGAAGGCCCATACTCTTAAAAAATTTGCTAGTGTGCGTTGCACAATGTGTGGCGCTTGAGACTAGGCCTCGGTGGTATCGTTTTCGAAGGGCTCGACCTCGCCGGTCTTAATATTGAGCTTTTCGATTTTCAGTTCCGCTTCTTTGAGCTTTTGCTGGCAGTTTTTCAAGAGGCTCGAGCCTTCTTCAAATTTAGCAACCAGATCAGCAAGTGGTGTGTCACCACTTTCCATGGATTCAAGAATGGCTTCAAGGCGCTCAAGGGCGTCCTCAAAGGTGAGTGTATCGTTTTTCTTTGGCATGTTTAATAGGAAAGCGAGAGCTTTATTGGATCAGGTATCTTGCGTCGAGCAAAGATGCCAGAAGTTTTGCGCGCATTTGAAATGATGCCGGTTGGATGGCCTGCAAACGCTACGCAATACTGCTCTCGATTTGAAAGGCATTGTGGATCACATCAAGATCGATGTTTTTTGAAATTAAGTTTTTAATGATGGGTATCTTATCGCTATCGCTGGGTTGGGTCTTGACGGTCATTTGGTTGACCTTTGATGCCACGGCATAGCTATCGTCCTGACAGATGATCACGGGAATGCTGGTTTTTGCGATCATCTCCATTAGCTTCGGATGCGGAAGCACATTGCGCGTGAGGATGATGCCGGAAACGACTTTCTCGCCAGCGATACTCTCTGCGGCGATGGCGCCGAGCAGAATATCCTCGCGGTCGCCCGGGGTGATGATCAGTGAACCTCGCTCTAGCAGGTCGACGAGTCCTTTGGCGGCCATCGCGCCGATTAAGACTTGGTCGACTCGCTCTGTGGCGCCGTGTTCGCGGCCGTTCAGCCAGCGGCCATTGACTTCATCGACGACTTGATTGAGCTTTGGTACGGTCAGTTTCTTTTCCACCGGAATACAGCCGAGTAGTGGGATGCTCATCCGCTCTAGAGCGATTTGGCTGTATTTTTTGATCATCGCCAATTTATCGGCTTCAACTTTGTTAATAATCGCGCCAATGACTTCGACGCCTGCTTGTGTAAACAGGGCTTTGTTCAAGGCGATCTCGTCAATTGGACGACCGATGCCGCCGCGTGCGACGATGATGACTTTGGCTTTAAGTCGCTTGGCGACGTCTGCGTTGGACATATTAAACACCGAGCCCACGCCCGCATGGCCTGAGCCTTCAATGATAATATAATCTTTCTCAAACGCGGCACGGTCAAATGCGCGGCACATTTTATCGACGACGACCGCATGATTCTTATCCGGATCGTCCAAGAATTCGCGCGTGAAGCTCGGATGGATCGCAATCGGGCTCATCACACCGATCGGTACTTTGACGTCGAAGATCTTATCGAGCAGTACTGAGTCTTCGTCGATCTGGTGACCTTCGACTTCTACGAAGCGTTGCCCGACTGGTTTAATGAAACCAACCTTCGGTGTAAAGCGACGCAGCGCAGCGAACAGCGCGAGGCTGGTAGTCGTCTTGCCATCGTTCATCCGCGTCGCGGCAATGAAAATACGCTTGGTGGTGGTATTTCTAGGAGCGGTGAGGAGTTCGGTGTCGTCTGACTGGGGCATCGTTTGGTCGGTTTACGGATACTAAAGTGTTCGAGGTCGGCTCAAAATTAGTCGATGATGGTAACGTCTTCGTTCAAATCGTCACTGCCAGTAGGATAGAGGAGCTTGTGATCGATCGCCTGCGAGGCGACCATCACGGCCGTACCAAAGATATCGCTGGCAGTGGCACCGCGGCTGATTTCAGCTGCGGGCTTGCTTAAGCCAGTAAGAATGGGGCCATAGTTGCGTGCGCGAGTCAACACGTGGACAAGTTTAGATGCGATGTTAGCCGCGTGTAGATCTGGGAAGATTAGCACGTTGGCATGGCCGGCGACGGTGCCTTCGATATTTTTACTTTTCGCCACGATTGGGTCGAGTGCGGCATCGACCTGTAGTTCGCCATCGATGTCCATCGGGATGCCGAGCTCCTGAGCTTTTTTGCGGGCCAGCATCGTGGCGGCCTTAATTTTGGCTACCGTCGGATTTTTACTGGATACACTCTTACTGGTGAAGCTGAGCAGCGCGACGCGTGGCTTGGTGTTGGTCAAGTGATAGCTCAGCGCTGCCGTGGTCACCGCGATGTCACAAAGTTGTGCGGCGGTGGGTTCTGGAATGACGGCGCAGTCGGCGAGGAACAGTTCGCGGTCTTTGCCGGTCTCAGGGTCTTCGAGGTCGAAGATATTGAGCGAGGACATATTCGCGACGTTCTGGTGTAGAGGAATGATCTGCAACAAAGGACGCAGCGAGCTGGATGCTTTACTGGTTGCGCCAGATACAATAGCGTCTGCCTGTCCGGTGGCGAGCATGAGGGTCGCGAAGTAGTTGGTGTTGTCCAAATAGTTCTCGGCTTCTTTGTCGTCCATCTTCTTGAAGCGACGTAGTCCTTGGAATTTGCTGATGAAGTTATCCCATTCGCTGCTGCGGCGCGGCTCGATGATGCGGATGTGCTCGAGGCTGATGTCGAGCTTCTCGGCGTTGGACTTAATTTTAGCGCGATCACCGAGTAGGATCGGGATGCCTAGCCCACGGGTGGCAAATTTGCGGGCAGCTTGTAGGATGCGAGGATCGGCGCCTTCGGGGAAGACCACCCGTTTCGGGTGGCGTTTGAGGCGTTCTGCGAGTTTAGCGATAAGTGGCATCGTATTTAAATGAGAGGGATTGTTGTGAAATTAAAGAGGGCAATTAATCCTGCTAAAGAGATAAAAGTAAAAACATCTTCTTGGTAGAGCATGAAATATACAATTGCCAAAGTTTTTTCTGAAGTAGTTTCTTGTACCTGGTTGGTTTTTTAAGTCACCGACATCCAGATATGTTCAAAAATATTAAAAATATCGTAGTTGTCAGCCTTTCGACGGTCGGCTCGCGCGTGCTTGGATTGGCTCGTGATATTCTTATTTTTGCGGCTTTGGGGGTGAGCGCTTGGAATGATGCCTTTATCCTGGCATTTACTTTGCCCAATCTGTTTCGCCGTTTACTCGGGGAGGGCGCGCTGACTTCGGCCATGGTGCCGATCTTCTCGGATGTGCTGCACCGCGCGGGACGATCCGAGGCCTTTGCCTTTTTAAATCAAGTACTGCTGCGTCTGTTAATCATACTATTGGTTCTGGTTGTCAGTGGCATGGTGTTATTGGGTTCGCTGGCTAGCAGCGGAATGCTGTCTGAGCGTTGGGTGCTGGGCGCAGAACTGGCGGTCGTGTTGCTGCCGTATATGATTTTTATCTGTCTCGCGGCGATTGTTTCGGCGGGCCTCAATCTACTCGGGCGTTTCGCCATCGCCGCCAGCATGCCAATACTGCTCAACCTCGCGATGATTACTGCCTTAGCTGCCGGAATATGGCTGAGTCAGGATCAGGCGCAAATTGTGTACTGGCTTTGTGCAGGTGTGTTGTTTGGCGGATTCTTGCAGTTGCTGATGCCCGCGTGGGATTTGGCGCGTCAAGGCTGGCGTCCTCGTATTGAGTCTCGCGGCTCACCTGAAATGAGTGAGCTGTGGCGATTGTTTTTGCCCGGGCTTATGGGGGCGGCCATTTTACAGGTTAATATTTTGGTGTCGCGGCTGTTGGCGTATTCACTCGATGAGTCGGCTGTATCGGTGCTCTACCTCGCCAGTCGCTTGATGGAGTTGCCATTGGGTATTTTTACGGTTGCAGTGGCTACCGTGTTTTTTCCGCTGTTGGCACGCGCAATGTCAGATAAAGATGACTCTGCATTTGCTGGCGCCTTGAATCAAGGCATGCGTCTGGTGGTGGGGATTTCGTTGCCCGCAGGTATCGGCTTAGTGGTTCTGGGTGGGCCGATCTTGGAGTTGCTGTTTCAATGGGGCGCATTTAACGCGCAGAACGTCGCGCAAACCATACCGCTGATTGCGATCTATGGCCTTGGGCTACCATTTTACTCCGCGGCGACGTTTGCGACCCGCGGCCTGCATGCCTGTAAAGATATGCAGACGCCGGTCCGCGTGGCGGGACTGTGCTTGCTGGTGAATTTAATCTGCGGCGTGGTGCTGATGCAGTTCTACGGCGCGGGCGGTTTGGCTGCTGGCAATGTACTCGCAGCGGTGGTGCAGGCGGGCTGTCTTTGGCGTGCCTTATCCAAGCGTCGCAGCGAGGTGGGTTTCTCGCAGTTGCGCTGTGCCTTTGCTAAAGTCCTCTGTGCTGGCTTGGCGATGGGCTTGTTCTGCGTGTTGGGCCAAGCACTGGTACTGAGTTTCGATCTGGCCGATAAATTAAGCGCGGCGGTCATCGTCGGTGTGTTGGTGCCGACTGCCGCGGCACTCTATTTTGCTCTGTTATATTTATTGAAGTTTGAAGAGTTGGATATACTTGCCCGAATGCTGCGCCGCTTCATCCCCAAGGGCAGAGCCAGTTAGCTGTTATACAACAGGAATACTTCGATAGCGGCACATCTGAGTTTAGCTTGAGGGGCATTGAGATGATGCGCAGTCAATGCTGCTGTGTGTTCTCGCGTAGCTTATATCGAGCAATTCTTTAGATTTGCCAAATGCGAGGCGGGAGGGAAGAGTCTACCGCAATATGGCAAACGGACAAAAACAAGCGACATGGGGTGGGCGGTTTTCAGAAGGCCCTGCGGAATTGATGCTACGCATCGGCGAATCGGTTTCGTTCGATCAACGCCTCGCTGTGTTTGATGTGCAGGGCAGCAAAGCGCAGGCCGCGATGCTCGCGCACGTCGGCATTATCACTGCTGAGGAGCGCGATGCGATCCATGCTGGGTTGGATGCGATCTTAATCGAAGTCGAAGCGGGACAGTTTAACTGGGACATGGCGCTGGAAGATGTGCACATGAATATCGAGCATGCGCTGACACTGCGTGTGCCTGCTGCGGCCAAGCTACACACCGCGCGTAGCCGCAATGACCAAGTCGCCACCGATATGCGTCTCTGGTTCAAGGATGCCTGCACAAAGTTGGATGCGTCGCTCACCGCAGTGATCGCGGCGATGGTGGATCTAGCGGATCGCACACAGGCGGTGATCATTCCCGGCTATACGCATTTGCAACGCGCACAACCAGTGTCGATGGCGCACCATTTACTCGCGTATGTGGAAATGTTTGACCGTGATCGCAAGCG
>CAZIMR010000054.1:1012-7251 GCA_964540215.1 uncultured Puniceicoccaceae bacterium | reverse complement strand
CGCGTACACCGCATCGGTAGCTTCGCCGCGGCGATCGCGATCGACCGGAAACAAATCCAAGCCTTCGTGAAAACGAGTACCACCAGTGCGCACGCAGCCAAACAGACCGGACTCAGGCACGCCCGAAGCGGTCGCTTGAATAAATGTCTCAATAGGCTGACCATTTTGAAACGCGGAGTTTGGCGTTGGCCAAATTAGTCCCGCATGAAGGCCCAGTTGCGTGAGCAGCACAGCCGAACCAATTGCCAGTCGTTGAACTAGTCTTAAATACATAAACGCAAAAGTTCGTCAGAATTAATACTTATAATGCGTCTGCAGCTCTTGAATACTCGCCTTTATATCGATCACGAACTGACCCAGCTCATCATCAGGGATTTCCACAAAAGTATAAAACTGACCATCTTCGATCGTGCCATCTAAGCGTACCGCGCCGAGAGGTTGACCATTACTGGTTAGCACGATGCGACTGCCACGATGCGTCACTGAGCGACGATACAATTCACGACTGCCCTTATCAGTAATCTGAACCAGCAAAGCTATCCCCATATCGACCTTCACCATCTCGACATTCATAATGTCATATTCACCAACGACAGGCTCGCGCTCGAGCTTGATAGACGTGCCAGAGATCGGCAGAGTGATCCTGCTAGCGCTACCACCACCATAGTCGATGCCACGCGCCTCGATCATTAAACGCGGCACTTGCATATTCTCAATTTCGGTTTTGGAGCCCGGCAGGGTCTCAAAGCAACCAGTCAAAAAGAAGAGCGACATCAGTAGACTCGCGAGGGTCATATATTTACGAGAAATCATAGCATTGAGTTGTAATTATAAAATAATTTCACCGAGCGTATCCTGAATTTTGAGCATCAAGTCGGTGGAGATTTCGACGATCGGCACCTCGATCTCCTGCTTGGTCTTTACATGTCGATACAGTTGAGTGCCTGTGGTCTGCCGTTTGCCGAGGGCACGCACCACGCGTTTACGTTCGAGCATCAGCGCCAGTAAATGCTTCAACGCATCGGACTCTGCGAGGCCATCCGTTTGATCGTTCTCATACAGTGACAAAAAAAAGTCTTCCGCGGAGGCCACTGTTTCGCGAACGTTCGTGCTCTCATCATCTGGATCTTTTACGACACGCACCCAACGTCCAAGGATCTCACCTGGCAGTACATAAGTATCGACTTCATCTAGCAATACATCTGCCCGGCCCATTTCGCCAGCCTCGACATCTTTGAAAATCAAGCAGACAACTCGATCCCCCGGATTAAAGGAAAGCTGAGAGAGCGAGGATTTACGTGCGATACTTTTAAAGTGCCATTCCATAAGAGCGTAATAATGTGACCCAAAACTGTGCGGGTGATTGCCTGCGATGCAATCAAATTGCCGACAACCTTCGCTGGCAGTCTCGACTTCTGAAAAAGATTCACTCTGAGGCATTCAAAGTTCGACCTCGCAAGTTCAATGTTCGACCTTGGTTTACACTATGTCCAATCCAGCACAACACCTTGGCCTCCTTTTGATTGATTTCCAGGATCCATTCCTCAACGCCATACCAGATCGTGAGCGCCTGCTCAAGCGCACCAGCTTCGCGGTCGAGGCCGCTTCTCTCCTCGGTTGCTCGCTCGCAGTCACTGAACAACTCCCTGCCAAGCTCGGCAACACCACTGCAGAGCTCAACCAGATACTACCAGAAAACACGCCCGTGTTCGACAAAAACACCTTTTCCGCAATGGAGGCCGACGGGCTCGGTCGCTGGATCGAAAGCAACCAAATTGACCACTTGCTACTGATTGGTCTCGAAACTTCCGTTTGCATTTATCAAACTGCCGTCCAAGCGCTCGGCGACGACATTGGCGTCACCCTCCTCTCGGACTGCATCAGCGAGCGGCGCCCGGAAGACCGTCAACCAGTGCTCAAACAACTCCTCTCCATGGATGCACACGTACTGCCCTCCGAAACGATCTTTTACAGCCTGCTCGGCGGCGCAGCTCATCCACAGTTCCGCGAGTTCACGCAGATCGTCAAGCGTTACAGTTGAGCCCCCCACCTCAAACTCGAGAAGTCGTCGACTCTAGAATACTGAGACGCATTTTAAGTACCACGACACACAGCAGCGCGAGCCATCAACACAAGGCTGATTCCAACGAAATATCGATGACGCCGTAATATTGACTTCCGGCCAACCACACGTTGCATTTTAACCCTACCACCACAGTCATCGGTGGCAACCACCCTTCAATTTTGCATTCTCCACTGACCACTTCTGACAACCATGGGTAATTCCTTCGGCACACTTTTTCGTATTTCTACTTGGGGCGAGAGCCACGGCGGCGGCATCGGCGTCGTGATCGACGGTTGTCCACCGCGCCTACCGATTACGGTCAAAGAGATTCAATTCGAACTCGACCGTCGCCGCCCAGGCCAGAGCGACATCACTACGCCACGTAAGGAGAGCGACGCCGCGACCATCGTATCCGGCGTCTTCGAAGGCCAGACCCTAGGCACCCCCATCGGCATTTATGTGCCCAATGGTGATCATCGCCCCTCCGCTTACGCGGAGATGAAGGATAAATTCCGGCCTTCACACGCCGACTTCACCTATCAAGCTAAGTTCGGGATCCGCAACCATGAAGGCGGCGGACGATCCTCCGCACGTGAGACCATCGGCCGCGTCGCCGCCGGCGCAGTGGCCAAAAAGATCCTCAAACTAGCTGGAGATATCGACGTGCGTGCCTACATCACACGCGTGCATGATATTGAAATGCCTGCCTCCAGCGCATTCCCAACACTCGAACAAGTCGAAGCTAGCCCAGTGCGTTGCCCCCACCCAGCAACTGCTGAGAAAATGATCGAACGAATCAAATCCGTACGTAAAGACGGCGACTCAGTCGGCGGCATTATTGAATGCCGCGTGCGCAACCTTCCAGTCGGACTTGGCGTGCCCGTATTTGATCGCCTCGAAGCCGATATGGCCAAGGCCATGCTCTCTATCCCAGCCACCAAGGGCTTCGAGATCGGCAGCGGTTTCGGCGGTTCAATGCAGCTTGGTTCGGAGCACAACGACATCTTCATCAATAAAGACGGCACTATAGGCACCGAGACCAACCGCTCCGGTGGCGTCCAAGGTGGCATCAGCAACGGCGAAGAACTCATCTTCCGGATCGCCTTCAAGCCCACAGCCACACTAATTCAAAATCAACACACCGTCGATACTAACGGCAACGAAACTGAACT
Organism: uncultured Puniceicoccaceae bacterium; assembly: GCA_964540215.1. Lineage (GTDB taxonomy): Bacteria > Verrucomicrobiota > Verrucomicrobiia > Opitutales > Coraliomargaritaceae > Lentimonas. The sequence goes on along the minus strand of CAZIMR010000054.1, from coordinate 4,014 downwards.
CATGGGCCGTGGACGTCATGACCCTTGCGTCGTACCGCGCGCCGTGCCGATCGTCGAGTCCATGGCCGCACTTGTAATCGTCGATCACTGGATGCTGCTCCAGGCGCAATGCCAGAGTTTCGACTTTGAAGGCAAATAGAACCGCCAGAGGTTTCAGCTCTCCAATCTCAGCCTGCAGGTCTAAAGTTTCAGCTCTCCACCACCCATGTCCGATCAAGCACCACTGGTTTATCTCATCTACGGCATCGCTGGCAGCGGCCGACGCGACGTTCTCTTTGACCTGATCGATGGCGGTCTGGAAGGCAAAGAGCAAGTGCTCTACTTCCACCCAGAAGGCGAAGCCACAAGCCCCTTCGATGAGCAACTCGAAGCGCTCGACACAGTCAGCATCGTCGATTGGAAGCTAAGCGATGCCACAGTCATCCACGGCCAGATCGACGCCGCACCTAAAAAGATCATCTTTCTCGCCCCCGGCAATAGCGATCCAGCAGATGCCGCAGAAGCAATCAAAGCGTGGACGGACCTCAACGGTTGCCAGATCGCACGAATTATCACGGTCGTTCACTGCGCCTTCCTGTCTGAAAACAGCACCGCAAAAACGTGGTTCGATGCCTGTATTCATTTCTCAGATGTGGTGCTACTCAACCGTCGCGAAGGCGTGAACAATAAGTGGGTCAAAGACTTCGAAGTCGGCTACCGCAAACAATTCTCTCCCGCCCGCTTCCTATTTGTAAAAAAAGGCCGCGTCGCCAATCCGCTCGAAGTGCTCGAACCGGAAGCCCGACGGCTCTCACTTTATTTTGATGAACTCATCCCAATCGAGGACGATGAGTTTGAAGACGAAGAGCAACCGCAGGACACCAAGCCCGATAAATACATTGAACGCACAGAAAGTGGTCGGCGCGCCTACCCCGTGCCCGATATTCAGCAGGAGCTCTAAACAAAAGTTAAAGTCGACAAGCCGCATCAAACGGCTGCCCACAAACACTGCTAAGGCGTAGACATAAGCTGCCAATATACGTGGCAGTCATTGTGATTTAAATGATTCCAGCAGACCGATCTATTTTAAATAAATCGCCCAGGGCCGACTCATTCTTCACCACTCAAACGCGCCACTTCACGACCTTGGATCATCTTCCACAAGCGCTCACGTGTGGGTTTGGACGAGTCTCTAAAATACATCATCTCAGCGTGTTGATCCGCTCGTGCAGGATCGAGACGAATCCCCCACAGTGGCACCACCGAGTCCGGCCACATCGCATAGCGAACATCTCCCACCACCAGAGGATCATCGGAATACAGAGTGACATAACCCTGCGAAAAAAAGCGGAAGCGCTCAACGTCACTACCCATTACCGAATCAGGGCTGACCAGCGCCGCAGCATCTGCCACCGTCAATACTTTAACTGATTGCCCCGCATAGAGTCGCGGAACTGCCCCTGGGCCGAGCCATACCGCGTCGACGTAATAACGCCCCTCAAAAAGATAAATCATGCGCCAGAGCATTGTATTTCCAAACGATGGGCGAATCGAATACAGCTCCGGCTGATGGCCGCGCTGTGCGGCGAGATGCTCCGCCATCTGTTTCGCCTTGAAATGCTGAAGGCCACAAAATCCAAAATAAATGGCGCAGAAGACCAGCGCAACTTGCGCGCAGCGTGGACGTCGCCAAATAAACGCAAATAAGGTCAACATCACTAGCGGTAGCGTAAAAATCGGGTCGATCACCGAAATAATATCCCAGGACTCACGAAGATCGCTGAACGGCCAATACAGCATGGTGCCATAACTAGTGCAGGCATCCAGTATGCCATGCGTCAATGCGCCCAGCACGGCAAAGAGTACACACTGCCGGAAAGGCAGCTTGGATCGAAACAATAGCAGTTTAAACAGCAGTGCGGCACAGAGTCCAATTAGGGGCGCAACAACCAATGCATGCGAAAAATGCCGATGGTATTGTAAGGTCAATAACGGATCTGCAGCAGAGCGTATCAGTACATCAAGATCCGGAACTGCCCCTGCTACCCCACCGATAAGAACGGCGTATCGTGCGTGTTCGCGCGAGCTCACCGCGACGGCAACCGCTGCTCCGATGCTAAATTGTGTGAGAGGATCCATGCAGGTATAAAATAGATACTCTCTAATCAAGTGCCATCACGAATTTGAACCAATCTCAATAGCCCATACGATTGATCCAGAGTATAGTTTTGATAGAATATTCAGCGGCTATTGTCGGCGGTGACTAACAGAAAGCTCCCCTTCATCTCGCGCAACAGTCGCTGCCAGACGAAATTTGCGTGCGCCTTTAGGAATCGCCGCTCGCGTATCAGAATGGCAGCTACAATCTTTCGGCCGCGCCACTCGCATTCAAGCCATCGGGAAGTTTTTCGATTGGATAGATGTCATAGCGATTACTCTTCCCCTCTAAGACATGACTCGGCGATGGCCCAGCTAAGGCTGGCGCAGTTCGTGGGCGTTTCACCACCACTCGATAACGCGCGCACGACAACGCCGCTTTCAACAAGCCGTCTGCATCAGTATCTTGCCCGACCAACGAATGGAAAACACGCATCTCTTTCTTCACCATCGCACTCTTAGTGCGCACTGGAAACATCGGATCTAAATATACCACATCGGGCCGCTCAGCCTCCGAGACTTCACGTAAATAATTAAGTGAATCGGCTTCGACTAAAGTCATACGATCCAACACCTCAGCTAAACTAGAATCCTGATCCGCAGCAAAGCGATACCCTTGCAGCATGCCATCTTCTAGCAACGCGCGCACAGCAGGCACACGCTCCAGTAAAGTCATACTACAGCCTAAACTCGCCAACACAAACGCATCGCCTCCCAGACCGGCGGTCGCATCCAACACCCACGGATGAACGCCACTGCGCACGCCGACCGCCTTCGCAATCATTTGTCCTTTGCCGCCACCTTGTTTGCGTCGATAGGTCACCGTCGCTCCATGAAAGTCCGCCCGAATACTCAAGCCATGCTGT
>CAZIMR010000054.1:0-1002 GCA_964540215.1 uncultured Puniceicoccaceae bacterium | reverse complement strand
CAAAAACAAACGCCGCACCTTCGCCAGCGCACTGAGCCGACAAGAATCGCTGTAACACCTTAGGCTTAGCTGCCGCAACTGAACAACCATCGACACAGGGCAGTTTAAACCGATTGGCCCACTGCTGCGCAGTCGCCTGTAGCGCAGAATCTAAATATACGAGTGAAGACAGTTTCATAAAACGATACGACTCACCTTGCTGCGCTGCTGCGAAATCTCCAAGTGCAAAATACAATCCACTCCATCAACTGGTACCAAACGCACGAACTCGCTAAGTCGAGTCATTCTCCAAAGTCACGGCATCCACTGAGTCCTATTCTAAATAGTCGACGAACAGGAATTCGAGTTAATCTGAACCCCCACACTTGAAATCAACGACCATCCAAGACCACTTTCAAAATACTTATCCCAGCGACTCGCGCACTGTTGATTACACAATTCCTACACTATGTCCGTGCCAACGTAATACCACCTAAACAGAGAGACAGAGGGGTAATAACGATAAGCCAAACTAGAGCTAACATATAAATTATACCGTCACGCGCAGCGGCTCAATCGTAGATGCAAAAAGATTGCGGCTCCTCCTTCAAGCAACTTACCTTGTCTCTATGACTTTACTCGACAACTGGCGCGCGCTGCTCGTGCCGAGCGGCACCTTCCAACTCCAGGACCTGTGGCAGCTCATCGTAGTCATCGCCCTCTTTACTATCAGCACGAAAACATTCGGCGCGAAGGCTAACTCAGTTGTCATCACACACAGCACTCCGGCACTGTGGCTCAAGGGCAATCTCAGCTTTCTCGCCCTATGGGCTGCCCTGATCGTCGCATGGGGGATTTGTATTTTAATACCAATCGAAGCCCCCGTCTTCAGTTTCTTCAGTTTTCTGAAGCTTTCTGAAAGGCTTCTTAAGTTAAGGCTCCCCAAAAGCTAAAGACTCTTGGGTGATTCGGAAACAGCAACTCCAGATGGACCACGCACCATATCTCATTAACCACATGACC
>CAZIMR010000053.1:0-7274 GCA_964540215.1 uncultured Puniceicoccaceae bacterium | reverse complement strand
TGGAGGACACCGGTATTGTGCTCGGTCAGGCCCTCAAGCAAGCGCTCGGTGATAAAGGCGGTATCCGCCGTTACGGATTCTTTCTATTGCCAATGGATGAGTCGCTGGCTCGTGTGGCGCTGGACTTGTCGAATCGTCAGGCATTTGTCTACAATGTGGACTATCAGTTCCCGATGGTACGCGATTTCAGTATCGTGTTGGTGAAGGAGTTTTTCCAGGCCTTTGCGAACGACGCGGCATGTAATTTACACATTACGCTCGAATACGGCGAAGAGCCGCACCACATCGCTGAAGCGATTTTCAAAGGCTTTGCTCGTGCGCTTGATATGGCCACGACCGTCGATCCTCGTCTCGGTGGGGCACTGCCCTCGACTAAGGGCACGCTCTCGAAGTAGTGCTGTACGCTACTTATTTAGTATAAGACGACCCGTGCACGGGTCGTCTTTTTTTGTGTGAGTGTCGATCCGAGGAAACGCTTCATTAGGCATGGTTGTGGAGGCTATAAGCTGATCGAATTATGGGCCGACGTGGTGAGGGATTTGAGGGATCAGAGGGCTTGTCTGCTTGCATCCTGTTTTAGATTCGCCACCGTGTAGCGCTTCTTATGCCTATGGAGTCACAACAGAGTAAGCCAAGACTCGCCGTTATTGATTACGGTATGGGTAACTTGCGTAGTGTAATACGCGCTTGGGAGCATGTCGGTGCGGCTGCGCAACTCGTCTCTAGTCCCGATCAGATTGGAGAGGCAGATGCGCTGATTTTCCCTGGTCAAGGTGCGATCGTCGACGCGATGCGATTGCTCAAAGAAACGGGCTTTGATGATGCGATTCGGAATTGGATTGCTGCGGATAAGCCGTTTTTTGGTATTTGTCTTGGGCTACAGGCCCTCTTTGAGCACTCCGAAGAGGGCGATACCCAGGCATTGGGTGTTTTTAAGGGGCGAGTTCGTCGTTTCCAGATCGACTCATCACTCAAGGTCCCGCACATGGGCTGGAACTCGGTCTCTTTTGCAGGCGGTGATACGCTCACCGATGGCATCGAAAGTGGCACCGACCAATTTTACTTTGTGCATAGCTACTATATCGAACCCGAAGATGAGCGGCTTACGCTGTTTGAAACGGATTATGGCGGTCGGTTTGTTTCTGGGATTCGCTCTGGGAATTGCTATGCTACTCAGTTTCACCCAGAAAAAAGTCAGGCAAAAGGATTGCAACTCTACCGCAATTTCCTGATGTCGCTGTAGCGCAACGCTGAATAATATTTTTAATAGAGTGGCAATTCGCTACCTCGACGACTTACCTAACAACTACCTAAAAAATGGAAAACACTGGCACTATTCGACTCGGCGATGAAAATTTCGAGTTCCCAATAATTGAGGGGTCTGAAGGGGAAAAAGCTCTGGATACCAGAACTTTACGCGCGAAGAGTGGTTGTATCACTTTTGACGAAGGCTACGGTAACACCGGCTCTTGCTTGAGTGATATTACATTTATTGATGGTGAGAAGGGCATTCTTCGTCACCGCGGCTATCCGATTGAGCAGTTGGCTGAGTGCTCTACTTTTCTTGAGACGTCATACCTCGCTATCTATGGTGAGTTACCCACCCAGGAGCAACTGGAGACATTCGCTAAAGAGGTGCGGATGCACGCGTCGGTTCACACGGGTATGCATCATCACTTTGATGGCTTCCCAAGTAATGCGCATCCCATGGCGATTTTGTCATCAATGCTCAACTCTCTGGGTGCCTACTACCCTGAGATGTCTTCGAATAATCGTGCGCAAGATTTGGCGCACTTCGATGAGACTGCTGCGTTGTTGATTTCTAAAGTGCGTACGATTGCCGCGATGACCTATCGCCAGAAGCAGGGTTTACCGTTTGTCTTTCCTGATTACCAGCTGCGATATGCAGAGAACTTCCTGCACATGATGTTCTCGGAGCCTCATCACAAATATCAGGATACTTCTGGTGCCTCTGAGGCGCTCGACCTATTCCTGCTGTTGCATGCTGATCACGAGCAGAACTGCTCCACTTCGACGGTTCGTATGGTTGCCTCCGGTGGTGCGAATCTGTTCGCTTCGGTTTCGGCTGGGATCTGCGCACTTTGGGGCCCGTCGCATGGTGGGGCAAATATGGCCGTGATCAAGATGCTTGAGGAAATTCACGCATCGGGTGATGACGGTTCAAAATTCATCTCTGACGCGAAAGAGGGTAAAGCGAAACTAATGGGCTTCGGCCACCGCGTGTATAAAAACTACGATCCACGGGCGAAGATCTTGGGTAAAAGCTCGGAGCGTGTGCTTGAAGGTCTAGGGATCGATGATCCATTGCTTGATATTGCCAAGCACCTCGAACAAGCAGCGTTGGAGGATGAGTATTTTGTGCAGCGTAAGCTCTACCCGAATGTCGACTTTTATAGTGGTATCCTGCTCAAGGCGATCGGCATTCCCGTTGAGATGTTTACTGTGCTGTTTGCGATCGGACGTATGCCAGGCTGGATTGCGAATTGGAAGGAGATTGCGGAAAACTCCAAAAGCCGCATTCACCGCCCACGCCAAATTTACACCGGTCACACAATTCGCGACTACCTGAAGATGAGCGAACGTTAAGCGTTACGGCGATACTTTGTTACACGGCAGAGCCTTCCGAGGCTTTGCCGTTTTTTTTGCGGGCCAATAGATCGATGCCCTCGGTTGTGAGTGGCGCCACATGCTTCTCGCCGAGAGCATGTGACCTGGGTGCTTGGAATCTAAAAATCGCTCAGTGGATCGCACAGAAGTGCCTTCCACACTGGTTCAGATCTCTTGTTAGCCCTCAGTCTTGCCACTGCTAGTCTGATCGGTCACCTTCGTCGGCGCGCCGCGCAGAACATCGTCCAACTCTAGCCCTGTCATTTTTTTGATCCCGCCGAGGAGCATCCACAGTGTGACCATCATAATCGCCATACTCGGGATGACAATGACTGGCCAACTCCAAGCCATCATCTTGCTGACTTCGGAGTTGAAGGCATCAGTGCCGCTCGGGCTGACCACGATCCAGCGCGCCAGTCCATAGTTCAGTATGCCGCTCAGTAAAAATGAGAATGCGAGCAGCCATGTGCACTTTGTTAGAAGCTTCTCAAATGCGGGTTCACTGTCATGCGCTTGCAGGGCAATATGTACTTTATCGACATCTATAATTTCTGGATTGTAGAGCAGGGTACGAATCAGTGGCCAAGGCGTCTTGAGTGAGATGACCACCGCTATACCCAACAGTAGCGGAATGGCAGCTTCTTTGACGGCAAACCATTCGGTGGGGATCTCAAGGATGCCGATTCCACCGGTAAGGAGTACACTGATGAGGCCGAGGATCGAAATTAGGTTATATTTCGAGCGGTTGAAGTAATCGTAGACGAAGTAGCCGACAGGGAAGAGTATCGCGATAATTAGGATGCCGACCGCGACGTTTTCGAAGTAGGGTTCTAGATACTCACCGAAGTATTCCTTGCCCTTGTTGAGGACCATGATCGGCAGCAGGATATTAAAGCCTAGATTGAGGAGTGTATTCTCCTTTTTTACCGGCGTATTCAAGGTATTTGAGGAATTTTTCAAATTCGGTGCGGTGCTGTGTTGCTGTTCGGCCATATGTTCGCCTAGGCTTTTCCTAGTTATGTCGAACGCAAGCTCAATTCGTTGTCTTATTACTGCGGGACCTACCCGTGAATTTATCGATCCGGTGCGCTTTTTGAGCAATCCATCCAGTGGCAAGATGGGCTATGCCCTTGCCGAAGCCGCTGTGGCTGCAGGATGGACGGTTGACCTGGTCGCTGGCCCAGTTGCCCTCAAAGAGCCTGCTGATGTCATTTTATACCCTGTGGTTAGCGCGGAGGAAATGTTTCACCACGTCGATGCGTTGTTTGATGCCTGTGATGTTTTAATCATGGCCGCCGCGGTCAGCGATTTTCGGGCCGTAAAGCAATACGCTCAGAAGCAGAAGAAAGAGGAGGCGTCGATGAGCATCGAGTTTGAGCGTACCGTGGACATTTTAAAGACCATGACTGAGCGCAAAGCACATCAGACCGTGGTTGGCTTTGCCGCAGAGACGGACGACGTCGATGCGTCTGCTCGCTCTAAGTTAGAGGCAAAGCGTTGCGATTGGATGGTGGCCAATAAAGTAGGGGAAGCGGGCTCAGGCTTTGCCGCTGACACCAACAAAGTAACCCTCATTGCTGCCGATGGTAGCTCGCTAAAGATTGGACCGACGACTAAAGCCGCTATCGCCAAGGAATTGATCCAACTGATTACGCCGAGTGCGACTTAGGCTTATTACTCTACTATAATGAAAAATACCGGACTTGATAAAATACTTGGGCGAATCGATGACCTCGATTCAGTTAATCTAGGCATTCTGGTGCAGCGCTTGGCGCGTGACCGTAAGCTGCAGGAGACGGTATTTAATACGATTCAAGACGGCATTCTGGTCATTGATTCGGAGGGAGTTGTCCAGTACGCCAACGAGGCAGCCTTCAGTCTGATCGGTTTAAAGGACGATGATATTGGTAATACACGTCTGTGGAAGATGGTCCCGGATCTCGCCCGCTCGATAGATTTAGATCAGACGGATGCCACCAAAAAAGCAGCTCGTGTGCTTTCGCGTGAGGTCGAGTTGACCTATCCGGAGCATCGGTTTGTGCGGCTTTATATGGTGCCCATTGATACACAGGTCGGGCAAGATGACAGCGGCGGTATGGTCGTAGTGCTCTCAGATGTGACCGAAGAAAAAGTCTCGATGGAGGAGCGGATCGAAAGCGAGCGGATCGCATCGATTATGCGTCTCTCTGCGGGCGTCGCGCATGAGCTGGGCAACCCGCTCAACTCGTTGACGATCCATTTGCAATTGATTGAACGGAAGCTAAAGAAGCTACAGCTCGGCGAAACGGCTGACAGTATGTCAGAATCGATCAAAGTGTGCCAGGACGAGGTGCAGCGACTCGACGGTATTATTACTCATTTTCTCGAAGCCGTCCGTCCGCAGCAACCAGACCTGACTGAACTGGATCTAGTCGAGTTGCTCGACGACGTATTACGCGTTCAAGAGGCAGAATTGAGTGATCGTCGCTTAGAGGTAAATATTGAAGTCGGAAAGACGATTCCATGCATTCTCGGCGATCGTGGGCAGATCAAGCAGGTCTTTTTCAACCTGATTAAAAATGCGATGGAAGCGATGCAGCCTGGCGGCAAGCTTCGGGTTTTGGCACGCAGTGATGATGAATTTGTTTATATACAATTCATCGATACCGGCTCTGGAATTTCAGAGGACGAGCTTTCGCGTATTTTGCAGCCTTATTATACGACTAAGAAAGAGGGCCACGGGCTCGGAATGATGATTGTGCAACGTATCATCCGCGACCACGGTGCTCAGCTCGGTATCGAATCGCGTAAGGGTGAGGGCACCGCGATTACACTTCAGTTCCCCCAGCAGCACCGGCGCACACGTTTACTTGGGGTATGAGAGTGATTAACTGAGAATTAACCTGTGCTATCCGTCAAAGCTCAGGCACTGTGCAGCACAAAACGCTGTTCGTGGTATCTTGAACGCGGCTTTCCAATTTTAACCCGACTCAAATAGTATGATGTGTTCAATTTCTAAAAAAACAGCTCTTGGCATTGCTGCGAGTGCTTTACTGCTCACTAGCTGTGGCAAAAAAGCTGAAGAAGACACCGCTGTAACGATTGGGGGCGCGCCAGATGCCGCTATTCAAGCCCTTGTCGCCGAACTTGCGAACGGTAATGGCGGTATTCTTTGGCAGGCAATGCCGGCAACTTATCAAGCAGATGTCAGTGATTTGCTGCACCTTGCCGGCTCAAGGGTCGATTCTGAGCTGTATGACCAAGGCTTTGCGACGCTTGCGCGGCTTGCGGAGGTGATTGATCTGCAAGAGGCATTTATTTTGGATTCGTCGTTCACACAGGGTCGTGTTGTTGGAGAGATGGCGCAGCTTGAAGCCGTGCTTCCTGCGATGATTGGTTTGGTTGAGACGATCACATCGAGTGAATTGGCTTCGACGACTGGGTTGTTGAATTTCAACGGGCAAGGCTTTTTTGATACGACTGTTTCTAAGCTTACACAATACGTTGATATCTTGGGGCAGTTGACGGGTGAGGAATCGATGCTGTCAGATTACATGAATGCAGTCGTCTCGGTGGTTGCAGCGGATGATGTACAGGCGACATTGTTAATGACCCTGCCGGGTCAAGAGCCATTCGAACAAGTGTTTACTAGGGTAGAGCAACGTTGGGTGCCGTCTGAGATGGCGAGTCGATGGGTCGCTGAAATCGCTGAGGCGAAGGCTAAATTTGCCGCGACTTCGATGGAAGATGTGGCTGCGCAGAAACCGCAAATCATGGCTGTTCTCACCATGATCGACGGGGTCTTGACGCAAATCGCAGTTGCAGAGACTCAAGAGCAATTCGACCAGAGCCTGAAGGGTGCGATGATGCCACTCATGGGCTTAATGATGATTGGCCAAGGCTTGATCGACGCCCCCACTCCAGTCGCACCGGTGCCTGCAGTTCCGGTTGTTGCTCCGACCAGCATCCCTGTGATGCAGTAAGCGACTTTTCAATTAAATGCTTTTTACCAAAGCCATGTTCATTTGGGCGTAGCTTGGTTGGTTGATTCAGACCGCGAGGTATTTTATCCGCTCTTCGCTAACTCGATGCGACTAAAGTCCGGCGCCTGAGCTGTAGCCACAGGTTCCAAGCGTGTCTTTTCAAGATGGTGCGCGCGCGGTCTATCTCGGCTTTACGTAGCTCGAGGTTTTCGTTGGCGATGTTGGCAAGGTCGTCGAGATTGTAGAGATAGACGTTCTCTAGCGTATTCACCGTAGGGTCGATGTCGCGAGGCAGGGCCACGTCAATCAGGAAGAAGGGTCGATCAGGGCGTTGCTTCAGCGCGGCCGCAAGGGTGTCACGCTGCAGAATCAGTTCAGGGGCCGCAGTTGAGCTGATGACGATGTCGAAGCGTTTAAGCTGAGCGGCGAAATCGCTTAGCTCTATGGCCGCACCGCCGAGGCTGTGGGCGAGGGTATGGGAATTTTCGTAAGTGCGACTGGCGACGGTAATGTCGGCTACACCACGGCTTTTGAGGGATTGCGCGGTCTTTTCCGCGACGTCGCCACTGCCGATAAGTAGCACACGGCTGTCGCGGAGGTGCCCAAAAATACGGTTAGCTAGATCGACCGCAACATTGCCGATGCTGACTTGTCCGCGGGTGATGCCAGTCTTAGTACGGGCTA
>CAZIMR010000052.1:0-7315 GCA_964540215.1 uncultured Puniceicoccaceae bacterium | reverse complement strand
TTTCCCCGACATCCACATCATTGGCGTCGAAGGGGTGGAGCAAGCCTCGATGGCCGCGGCGATCAAAGCAGGTCACCCCATCGCGCTCGATAAGGTCGATATTTTTTGTGATGGCACGGCCGTGCGCAAAGTCGGCAAGCTCACCCATCGGATCTGCGCCGCTATGGTCGATGAATGGATGACCGTCAGCAACGACGAGGTATCCGCCGCAATTCAGTTTTTATGGGAAAACCTTCGCTGTATCCCTGAGCCCTCGGGTGCAATGGGTGTCGCCGCGATCCTCAAACGCCGTCAGACCCTCGCAGGAAAACGCGTACTCAGCGTGCTTTGCGGCGCGAATATGGACTTTGAGCAACTCGCTAGCATCGCCCGTCGCTCGGCAGTCGGCGCCGCCCGCCGCCGTTTCTTACAAATTCAGATCAAAGAAACCGCAGGCGCGATGTATGCACTCCTCGAAGCGCTACCCGACACCGTCAATATCGTTGATTTCCAATATGGTAAAACCGATCCTACAGCGGCCACCCCTGTGATCGGATTCGACGCCTCACCAATGCAGTTTGACGTCCTGAAAAAAACACTTCGCGACGCTGACCTCCAATTCACTGAAGTCACCGCAGAGACCGATGTGGGCTTTCGCCTAATACACTATGAATCGAAGCGACTCCACGCACCCTACTTCATTATGCTGGAATTCCATGAGCGTTCTGGCGCCTTAGCCGACTTTTTACGCACCGTCAGTCCACATGCTAATTTGTGCTATTTTAACTACGTCTATTCAGGTGAGCGCGTCGGTCGCGCCCTACTCGGATTCGAATTCGACTCGTCCGATCAGCACGGCCCCTTTACGAGTGTCCTCGATTCAGCCAAACAGGCCTACCGCACATATGAGCGAGTCTCCGATGCGACATTGAAACGCATTATTGGTTAAGCCAGTCACTCAGAATGAATACCACGCAACTCGTTTTCTCTTTACGAGTGTCCCCGACCTAGCCAAACAAGGCCTGCCGCAAAAATGAGCGCGTCTCCGACGCGACTTTGCGCGCATTACCGGTTAAGTAAATCACTCTGAATGAATACCACACAACTCGTTTTCTCAGCACTCCTCCCGATCTTCTTCGTCATTGGAGCGGGTGCGCTGGCACGCCGCTTCGGTTGGCTGGATGCTAGTGCCGACCGCAGCCTAATGTCCGTAGTTGTCAACCTACTTTACCCTGCGCTCATCTTCAGTATCATCTTAGGCAACGATGCATTACGCCAATCCTCGAACTTGCTACTACCACCACTCGTTGGTCTGACCACCATCGTCGGTGGCTTCGGACTGGCGATGCTAGTCGCTCGTAAGTTTAAGATAGGCGACCGGAAGGACTGCCGCACCTTTGCCTTTACCACTGGCATTTATAACTTCGCCTACTTCCCTATACCGATCATCGCGCTGCTATTCGATCGTGAAACCACTGGCGTACTTTTAGTGCATAACCTCGGCGTCGAAATCGCGATCTGGGTAATCGGCGTCGGCTTCGTCCTCTCACCCAGCGATACAAAATCGATCTGGAAACGAGTCTTGAGCGGCCCCGTGGTTGCGATTCTCATCGCGGTGCCAATGAACTATTTTAAAATCGATCAACAGCTACCGAGCTCGGCTCTAGAGACGATCAAGCTGCTTGGCCAATGCGCAATCCCGCTCGGCCTGATCCTAATCGGCGCAACCTTCATGGACTTAGCCAAAGAGATGAAGCTCACCAGCCGTCTAAACATCCCAATCGCAGCCGCTGTACTGCGACTCGGCATCCTCCCTGCAGCCTTCCTATTTATCGCATTCATATTACCACTTTCAACCGAGCTCAAACGCGTGATCGCCGTGCAAGCTGCGATGCCTTGCGGCGTCTTTGCCATCGTGCTCACCCGCCACTTCGACGGCTCACCCGAAGTGGCACTCAAAGTCGTGCTCGGCACCACCATTATTAGCTTTCTGACGATCCCCCTCTGGATCGCATTCGGCATGAACCTGCTTAACCTTTAAAACACAGTACCATTCCCGCACGCCCCGTGCTACGCCTCAACATTCAACTTTTACATCTCTTAATCCTCATGAGTCTCTCAGATACTTTTTTCGAAACCAGCAACGCCCTCCAAGCTCAAGTACGGCGTAGTAATGCCGACACACTCCGCACAGTCGGTAAACTGATTGCCAGCTCCATCGCCGCGGACGGCGTACTACATACTTTTGGAAGTGGACACTCACAAATTCTCGCCGCTGAAATCGAGCGACGCGCGGGTGGACTCGTCCCCGTCAGTAGCATCAACGACCCTGCCGATGGTTGGCCCGAACAAATCCCGGGATATGGCGCGCGGTTATTCCAGCGCTATGCCTTTCAGTATGCGGTGCAACCAGCCGATGTCATCCTCGTCATTTCTAATTCAGGTCGCAATGCCAGCCCGATCGAAGTCGCGCTGGAAGCCAAGGCCGCAGGCTTGGACGTTATCGTGCTCACATCCCTAGAGATGTCGAAAGCAACCACCTCGCGCCATCCTTCCGGCAAGAAACTCTACGAACTCGGCGACTACGTTTTAGATAACGGCGGCGAACCAGGCGATGCGGCGGTCAGTGCCCCTGGCTTTGCCTACAAGGTGGGCCCCACTTCCACCATGAGTGGCGCACTTTTACTCAATTTGCTCTCGATGGAAATCATCGAACAACTCATCGCCACTGGCGCCACACCCCCTACCTACGTCAGCCAAAATGCCGACGGTGGCGCAGAGCATAACGAAGCCTTGGCACAAAAATATCGCCACCGCATTCGTCGCCCAATTTAAAAACGAACACCGATCCGTAGGCGATTTACCTGCGCAGACTACGTCAAACCAAGCGGATTGGCCGAGCATCAGCTCAGCCCCTTAAAGTCTTCCTGTTTAGCAGGTTTAACCCACAATTCTGTCAGGCTCAGGCGGCATTCTGATTCCCTCCAACCGCCACTTCGTGCACAGCACCGCCTAGCGTGACTGTAAGCGTATCTTGTTCAGCTGATGACTGCGACACACATCCATGACTGTGGTGACGTGCTTGAGCGATACCTCCTCGTCTGCCACTAACAAAATGGGCAAGTCAGGGGTTAATTCGCCTGCGAGCTTGATGGCCTCTTCAAACTGAGGCATCTCGATCAATTGATTATTTAGATAAATCTCTCCTGTCGGACTCAGTGCGATCGTGATTTGCTCTTGCACTTCATTCTTACCCGCAGTTTTGATCTCGGGCACAGTGATATTTAATACACTAAACTGCTTGAACTGCATCGTCACCATGAAGAAAAAAAGCAATACGGTAAGCACATCGACCAAAGGCACGATGTTGATCGAAGGGTTACGACGTCTATGTGAAACTAGGCTGCTCATCGTCTGTTATGTTAACGTGGACTGAAGTGACTACGCTTGTGGGCGCTTACGTCCGAGTTCAGTCAAATACTCAACACCGACGCTAATGCGTGCGGCGAGCAGCTCAATTCGACGCAACAAATACGCATGTGCGGCTAACGCTGGAATCGCAATTGCGAGTCCAAGAATCGTGGTATTCAAGGCCAACGCGATGCCACCAATAAAAGCACTCGGATCAACCAGACCACTGTCGGCAAAGAAATTTCCAAACACCTGAGTCAAACCAGTCACCGTCCCCAACAAGCCCAACAGCGGCGCCGCACCAATTACGACTTCGAGTAGAAATAGGCCACGCTCCATACGGCTGACCTCTAGGCGGGCATAAGCCTTGAGCGCTTCAGGATCAGGTTGGCGGTCGCGATAAAACCGAATGATACGCCCAGTGACCGAGCCAAGACTGGCCTCTGCTTGATCTAAGTCCCCTGCCGCATAAGCATCCATCAACTGTTGTGGAATGACTCTGGAACTACGCAGTGCAATCAATCGCTCAGCCGTTATAAAAACAGCGATAAAAGAGCATAGAGCCAAGGGGTAAAGAAAGATGCCAGAGTTCGTCAGTAAATCCATAAAGCAGAAAGATGGAGCTTAGATAAAAAAGGCGCAACCGTTTAGGTTACGCCTTTTGTCAGAAAAGAAATATCAAAGTCACTGATCTTAAGCCTGCATATAAGGCAGAGCATCCGTCACTTCGGTAACATTTGCAGCACCTTGGAGTAGCTCATCGAGTGGATCGTATGTGCCATTGAGCAAACTCTCGCGAGCGCCGGCCTTAATGTCGCAGTGGATGAATTTGCCGCCAAAATGAACCTTGCGGTCTGCCACATCAATGGTGATCTCCAGCTCAGGGTTACGATCAATTGCATCTGCAAGAACCTGACGATCCGGATCGGAAGCGATCACACAAACAACGCCAAGGTTGGTCGAATTACCGAAGAAGATCTCAGCGAAACTACCAGCGATCACCGCATTATAGCCAGCACGGAGAATCGACTGCGGTGCATGCTCACGCGAACTGCCGCAACCGAAGTTGTTACCGCTCAAAATCACTGATGCATCCGCAAAGCGAGGATCATTGAGGTTATGCTGCTTATCTTCGCCTGACTCGGTCTTGCGAACATCGTGGAAGAGGTACTCACCGAGGCCATCGAAAGTGATGCACTTCATGAAGCGAGCAGGAATAATACGGTCTGTATCGATATCGTCGCCAGCGACGAATACGCCCTTACCAGTAACTTGTTTGATCGGAGTGGATGCCATGATTTTTAAATTTGAAATTAATATTTTTGTAAAGCGATTAGCCAGCGACCGTGAATACGTCACGTGCGTCGGACACCTCACCAGTAATGGCTGCTGCGGCGACCATCAGCGGGCTCATGAGCATCGTGCGGCCAGTCGGGCTACCTTGGCGGCCCTTGAAGTTACGATTCGAGGAACTCGCGCAAAGCTGATCACCGATCAACTTGTCAGGATTCATCGCCAAACACATCGAGCAACCCGCGGCGCGCCATTCGAAGCCAGCTTCAATGAAGATCTTATCTAGGCCAAGCCCTTCAGCAATCTTCGCGACAACCTGCGAACCAGGGACTATGATCGCCGTCACGCCGTCAGCGACCTTGTGGCCCTTGACGTATTGTGCGACTTCTTGAAAATCAGACAGACGGCCGTTGGTGCAGGAGCCGATGAATGCGACATTGATCTTCTTACCCTTCATTGGACTGCCGCCTTCGAACTTCATGTATTCGAGGGCTTCAGTGATTGAAGCGCGGTCAGATTCAGTAACACCTTCAGCAATCGCTGGGATGTTTTCGTTGATACCAACACCTTGCGCTGGAGTAATCCCCCAGGTAACAGTTGGTTGTATTTCAGCGGCATTGATATCGACCACATCGTCAAACGAGCAGCCTTCATCCGAAGCAAATGACTGCCATTCTTCAACAGCAGCATCCCATGCGGCACCCTTCGGTGAGTAGGGTCGACCCTTGAGATATTCGAAAGTGACTTCGTCTGGATTAACGTAACCGACACGTGCACCGCCTTCGATGGACATGTTGCAAACCGTCATGCGCTCTTCCATGGTGAAGCCGTCAAAAGTCGAACCGGCATACTCATATGCGTAGCCCGTGCCACCTTGAGTGCCAAGCTGACGGATAATATGCAAAATCACATCCTTAGCGTAAACGCCTGGAGCCAAATCACCGTTCACATTAATACGGCGAACCTTCAACTCGTTCAATGCGATCGTCTGCGTGGCGAGTACATCGCGCACCTGACTGGTGCCGATACCGAAAGCAATCGCACCGAATGCACCATGCGTCGCCGTGTGCGAATCTCCACAAGCAATAGTGGTGCCTGGCTGTGTGATACCTTGCTCTGGCCCGACAATATGAACGACCCCTTGCTTACCCGTGTTGGTGTCAAAGAAAGTGACGTTGTTAGCGGCACAATTATTACGCAGCTCCTCAATCATCCCCTGTGCGAGCGGATCGCTGTAAGGCTCGACCGATTCATTGGTCGGCACGATATGGTCGACCGTCGCAAAAGTGCGGTGCGGGTATTGCACCTGTAGGCCTTTGTCACGAAGCATACCAAAGGCCTGCGGACTCGTCACCTCGTGAATGAGGTGTGTGCCAATCAATAATTGCGTCTGTCCGTTTGCCAACTGGCGAACGGCGTGTGCATCCCATACTTTTTCAAATAAGCTTTTGCTCATAATAATGTCCTCATCAGGAGGTTGATATCAAAAGCGTCACAATAAGGATACCTTTGTGGGGTCTGGCAACCGCAAACAAGCATTTTGATTATTCTAGCTCAGAACCAAGGCAGGTGCGCACCATACAAGCGCAGCAGCGTGGTCGAGTTATTCAGGATTTCATGCCGAATGCGCCATGCCCGAGCACACCGACGGGTGGATCGGCCAAGCTCAATTCCAAGATCGCAACAGCCTTGATCTCAATCGACAAAAAAACCCGCAGCCTGAGCTGCGGGTTTTTGAAAAGCTTAATTTTGGGGTAAAAAACTAGAGGACAGCCTTGAGGCCAGCTCCTGCTTTGAACTTAACTGCTTTGGAGGCTTTGATGCGGATCTTATCACCAGTTTGTGGGTTGATACCATCACGAGCTGCACGCTTAGTTACGGAGTATGTACCGAAACCGATCAGTTGGACGTTTTTGTCCTTCTTGATACCTTTCTTGATACCTTCAAGAACGGCTTGGATCGCACGTTCTGCGGCTGCTTTGGAGGTATCTGCGCCTAATGATTTTTGCACTTCTGCAACAAGTTCTGCTTTGTTCATATACGTGTATAATTTGATTGAGTTTATTTGGCCTAATGACCGCACAAGAAAAGACGCTTTGAATTAATAATCGTCAACATTAAATCGCTCTGAATAGGCTATTTTTTCACGTTCATAGCCAAGCGCTATTCGATTCAGTGCTCTCAGAGCGAGATTAGCTACCCTGCTGCGCCTCAACGACCTGTTTTAATAGGATTTCAACCGCCTCAATAATTAAAATATCTCGATCTAAGGCAATTTGAGCCGCCCGCTTTAGAAGCTGAGACGCCATCACTTCAGCCTGCTCTTCTGGCGCTCCCATCTGCAAAAACAAGGATTTTATGAGCGTCAATTGGTCTGGTTCAGCTGCCATTATTCTGCCCCTCCCCTAGTCGCCTCAAACAGCCCCTCAATGGTCACGCTGCCAGCCTCATGGTTTAGCGACTCGCCAACCACCGCATAACGAGTCTTTAAGAGTGCCACTCCCTGCCAGCCTTCTTCGGCCAAATAGGCGCTGCGCAACTCCCCGATTTTCTTCGACTCGACATTATATAATGCAATCGGGCAATTTGGTGCGTATCCTGTGCCCGAAATGCGAAACAATCCACGCTGTGG
>CAZIMR010000051.1:0-7346 GCA_964540215.1 uncultured Puniceicoccaceae bacterium | reverse complement strand
AGACTGCCGAGTGTTTTGAGGGCTGCGTCGCTCCAGCCCTGCTCGGTGATTTCGCGCACTAGGTAGCTGGCGCCCCCTTGCGGAGGGCGTGTGACAAAATAGTATTTCGTGGTTCCTCCTCGGGGGCTTGCGGGAATGAGGACTCCAGCGTTACGCCGAAGGGCTAGCTCCAGTATTTTACGCCCATCGCGGCGTGCGGTATCGACCGCAAACTGTTTGTCATTACGTGCGTCGCGGCGACTGCACCAGACGAGCTCAAAGAATTGCCCGGACTGTTGCAGTCGTTTGGCTAAGGTGAGAAAGTCGCCATCGAAGTGTGGCACACGTTGTTGGATTTGAGTGACAAAGGTTTCCGATGCGGTGGGGGCGGTGCGTGGCGGATCGAAGACGACGATGCCATAGCCATGCATAGCGACGAGGTTGTAGTCTTTTTTAAATTCATTGCCCCATGGATTATAAAAGAGCATTTCTTGGCGCCGATTATCGTAGCCGACAATGATACAGCCATGCCCCATGCTGCCAAATACTCCGGGGCGAAAGGAAATATAGATGGGGCCGCTCTTGACTAAAGCACGTCGTATGACGGGTAAGATCTTGGCATTGAATTCTGGCTCGTCCTTCCACAATAAAGTACTTCCGTCAAAGCCGAGTTTGCCCATCGCCAGTAACATATCGCTGGGATAAGTCCCTTCGTTTGAAATGGATGCGTTGGATGAGAGCTGTGCGATTTGTTGCTGGTCAGTTTTGATGCCGTGGAAGCCAGCAATCATTGCAGCAGAGGCAGGCACGCAGAAATTCCCTTTTTGGATGACCATCGGCACCCGTTTGCATTCAAATTTAGTTGGCAGTGGTGGTGTTGCCGTTGGTTCGCCAGCTGCTGGGGTCGAACCGAGCGCAACGATTAGACAGAGTCCCATCAGGTGGATCGGTCGATATGACGTTCCGAGGCTGATAGTGCTCATTGCGATCCTAGCGAGTGGTCGAAGCGACGTTGTTTTGCAGATTTAGCGCGCGGGCGAGGGTATACTCAAATACCTGGGAATTGCCATTTTGACTGACCCATTTAAGATGCTGATCGGCAGCCTCGGTTTCGCCCAAGAGGCGCAGGTACAGACCAATGTAAGTGTGTGCTTCGGTTTCTTCGGCGGGATTGGTGACAAAACTGATGAGATCGTCTTCGCCTATTTTCTCGCTTAAATAATCAATTACTGGAGCAGGCCATTGATTAACCGGTTTATTTTTATTGGCGTACGACAGTGTACGCAGGGCGTTTTGGGCGTCGCCTGATTCATGGTACGCGAAGTAGGCAATTAGTAGTGGGTATGCAGATGTCTCACCTTTGCGGTTATACATGAGTGAAGCCTTTTTGGCGGATTCAGCGGCGTCGGAAAATTCACCTCGGCACATCTGGGTCCATGCCAATGATTCGTAAAAAAATCCATTTACTGGCTGATCGACAGTAGCCATATGAAATGAGGTGAGTGCGGTGTCGAAGTCCTCTAAATTAAAAGCGGCGAGGCCACGACCATTCCATGCGAACGCATGTTGTGGGTAGTGCTGCACGATCACGTCGTAAGAGGCGAAGGCTTCTTGGTGGCGCTCCTGTTCGGCAAAGATCATCGCTTGCCCGAGTCGTGCAGAGAGATTCTTGGGATCGGCCTGCAGTGCTTGCTCAAATGCGATCAATGCTTTTACAGGCTGTCCGTCTTCGAGCTGCGCATAGCCTTCAGTGATCAATGGGCTGGCACTGGGCGTGAATTTTTTGTCTGTGTCCGTATGTGCAACGGGCTGTGCTAAGATTGAAGTAGTGACGACCAGAATGCCGACGAATTGACTTTTTAGAGGGGGGATAAATCTGTTGCCTAGCAAACGCATAAAAAGCAAAGAATAGCTTACATCATTGCGGGGACAATACCAATTTATAGACTATTTTTTGCGAAATGTGGAATCTGTTCTAATCACCCCAAGCTTTCAGCCACGTGTTTGGACTATTTCATGTCTCAGTGCGATTAAGAGTATCAGCCAGAACAGCTTTGCAGAGAGTGGACATGAATGGTATTGATGCGAGTGCCCTGAGCTGTGCTAGGTGGATAGCTTTAATTTGAATCTTCACATTTAAGGATCAATGTGGCACGTTTCGCCTTTAATTTGATTACGCGGTAAACTAGAAGTGCATGAATTACGAACAACCTAAGAATCCTTTACACGGCTACACGCTGGAGCAGATCGTTACCAGTCTCTCTGATTATTATGGATGGGAGGGCCTTGGCGGTCGTATCGAGGTTCGCTGCTTCAACGAAGACCCATCGGTCAAATCCAGCCTGAAGTTTCTACGCAAGACACCTTGGGCGCGTAAGAAGGTGGAGGATCTGTTCGTCTATACGCTGGCGAAATACGGTACGACAGACGGGGTTGAGACGGATGAGCTTGAAGATTCGCCGAAAACTGAGCAGTGAGTCAGGGCGGTGCGATTTTGTGCTTTAACTCTGTGCGCTCTTGGTTCCTATCTTAGCACATGAATTTGATTACTCCAGAACTGCGCTCGCAAATCCAAGAAGTGACCCGTCGTGCCGGCCATATCTGGAGGTATCTTTGACGGTGATACCAAGACGACTCGAATCGCGGAGTTAGAGGCGCTGATGGCAAACCCTGATTTCTGGGGCGACCAAGCCGCCGCGCAGAAAGTGATCGTCGAGGCGAATCGCTTAAAGGTTACAGTGAATCCGTCCAAAGCGTTTCGCGCTGAACTCGATGATCTTGCTGCAATGTTGGAACTCGTCGATGAGATGGCTGGCGATCCCGATGCAGAATCGTATCAACAGGAGGTGCTTGATACGTTGGCACGTCTACAACCTAAGCTGGATGAGCTGGAGTTGGCGTCGTTCTTGAGCGGGCCGAATGATGGCTGTAATGCGTTGCTCACTGTGCATGCGGGGGCAGGTGGAACGGAGTCGTGCGACTGGGCTGACATGCTCTTTCGGATGTATTCGCGCTGGGCTGAACAAGCGGGCTTTACGGTCGATGTGTTGGACCTCTCGCCTGGTGAAGAAGCTGGTATCAGTGGCGCGACGATCCGTATTTCCGGTCCGAATGCATTTGGCTATGCCAAGGCTGAGCGCGGGGTACATCGCTTGGTGCGTATTAGTCCATTTGATTCTGCCTCTCGTCGTCATACATCATTCTCTTCGGTTGATGTAATTGCCGAGTTGGAAGACGATGCTGATATTGTGGTGGATCCGGCGGACCTTCGTACAGATGTCTATCGTGCGAGCGGTAAAGGAGGTCAGCACGTTAACAAGACGGAGTCTGCAGTGCGGCTGACTCATATTCCGTCTGGCATCGTGGTGACTTGTCAGAATGACCGTTCTCAAATCAAGAATAAGGCCTCTGCGATGCGCACCTTGAAATCTCGGCTGTATGAAAAACAGGAGGATGAGAAGCGCAGCGAAATTGAGAAATTCTATGGTGAAAAGGGCGACATTGCTTGGGGTAACCAGATCCGCTCGTATGTCTTTCAGCCGTATCAAATGATTAAAGATCTACGTACTGGCGTAGAGTCTGGTAATATTCAAGCGGTCATGGATGGTGCGTTGGATCCTTTTATTCATGCGTGGTTGCGAGCAGGTGGCCCGACTTCGCGGGTATCCGCTGCAGAGCGAGAATTTGGTAATGAGTAATCCAGACGATAGTCGGGTAGGCTTGAGCTTCGAGGCGCTGCAACAGACTTTTTCGGAGCAGAGCTTATTTGAAAATAAGACTTGGCGCACCTCGCCAATGGCGTTTCCGCTGGATGCGCAGCAGGTGGCTGAGGTCGAATTGATCGGCCAAGCTTGCTACGATTTTTACCGTGCGTATGAGACCTTGTATCTGCGTTCGGCGACGGATAAAAATTTGCTGCGTAATCGTGAGTTGAAGGCACCGTGGGTCGCTGAGTATCTGGATCGAGGCAAGCCAACTGCGCTGATTGAACATGCGCGCTCGAAGGCACTGCGTGGCTCGACGCCCATGGTCGTGCGCCCAGACCTATTAATGACCGATAATGGTTTCGCGCTGACCGAGATCGACTCGGTGCCTGGTGGCATCGGGCTTACCGCATTTTTGAATCGCCTCTATACGGGCGTGCATGGGGATACGTTGATCGGCGCGGGCGAGCAGGACATGATTGAAGCCTTTTATCAGGCGCTGCGCAGTCGAGCTCCGAGTGTGATGGCTCCTTATATTGCAATTTTGATCAGTGATGAGGCTGCGACCTATCGCCCGGAGATGAAATGGATCGCCGAGCAATTGCGAGCAACTGGGCGTCGTGTGCACGTGCATCATACTGACGATGTGATGCCACTGGGCGACTCGATTTGCGTGCTGATGAATGGCGAAATGCAACAGGTCGATGTGATTTATCGCTTCTGGGAGCTGTTTGACTTGGCGAATGTATCGATCGCCGAACATTTGTTAAAAGCGGGGCATGAGTCGCTACTGAGGCTAACGCCGCCAATGCGGCCTTTTCAGGAGGAGAAACTGAACTTGGCGTTATTGCACCACCATATTCTCGAAGATTTTTGGAAAGAGAATTTACCGAAGGCCTCTTATCGGGTGCTCAAGCGAGTGATTCCGCAAACTTGGGTGATGGATGCGGTGGACTTGCCACCGAATGCGGTACTCGACGCGCCACTGATTGGTGGTAAGCCGATGACTTGCTGGTCGCAATTAGCGGATGCGAGCAAGAAGGAGCGCAATTTGATTATTAAGATTAGCGGGTTTCATGAGACTGCATGGGGCGCACGCAGTGTGACACTGGGGAGTGACTCGTCGAAAGCTGATTGGCAGGGGGCGATTGAAGAAGCGGTAGCAATGGCTGATACCTCGCTGCATATTTTGCAGACTTACGAGAAGCCGCGGCGTTTGCGGCATCCTGTGTATCGCGACGATGGCAGTATTTATCAGATGGAGGGTCGGGTGCGACTGTGCCCGTATTATTTCGTGGATGAAGCAGCGCAACGCGCTGAGTTGCACGGTGTGCTCGCCACTTTGTGCCCCGCGGATAAGAAAATCATCCATGGGATGAAGGACGCAGCTCTACTGCCGTGCGTGCTCGCCAGCGGCGATTGAGCTGGAGGGAAACGCTCCGTGGTTTCCATGCATTAGATTGGACCTGCTCGGACTATCGATGGTAACGACGGAGTGTTTCCCTCCACTATAAAATCGCGGGATAAACCCGCTCGCTGCGTTAAATTGTCGGGGTTGGTTTGAGGCCATACGCTTCGTCCTCCCCATGGGGTAATCTGAGTAGTGTAAACTGTTAAATGGCATCGTCTGATTCACTGTTTCGTGAAATATGCAGCTGTTTTTGCTTGGGTTGTATTTATTTCGCAGAACTGGCGCTTTTTTTGCTTTATCGCTTTCAACTGCCTCGGAAATAGTTACGTTTTTCTCGCTGATCTGAATCCGATTCAGATCTTGGGGAGATTTCCCCCACCTATTTCACACAGACACACATACTATGACCAAAACGGCTAAAAAAACGGCTAAACCAGCTGCTAAAAAAACCGCTGCCAAAAGCGCATCAGCATGTCAGTCCTCAGAGCCATCTTTCCGCTTTAGTACCGCAGCAACCACCGACTCCATTAAGACGTCGATTCTCAATCACTTGCGTTTTACGCTGGCTCGACACCCTGAAAAAGCGAGTCAGGACGAGTGGTGGACGGCGACCTGCTATGCGGTGCGTGACCGTGTACTGGACCGCTTTATGAAGACTCAAGCGGTCCATCATGAGAAAAAAGTGCGCCGTGCTTACTACTTGAGTTTGGAGTATTTAATGGGCCGCTTATTGGTCAACAATCTGCATAATTCTGGCCTGTTCGAGCAGACACGTGATGCACTCGGCGAGCTTGGCCAAGATTTTAGTGCAATCGCTGACGAAGAGGCTGATATGGGTCTCGGCAATGGTGGCCTCGGTCGCTTAGCTGCCTGTTTCCTGGATTCCCTCGCAACGCTTGACCTGCCGGCGATTGGCTACGGCATTCATTACGAGTTTGGTCTGTTCCGTCAGGAGTTTAATGATGGTTATCAGATTGAGCATCCAGATGCCTGGATGGAAAAGGGCTGCCCTTGGGAAGTGATGCGGCCAAACTTTGCGCAGCAAGTTCAGCTCTACGGCCGAGTCGAGCATCACATCGATGACAAGGGTGCATTCCGTCCGGTCTGGGTCGATCAGAAGACGATCGAAGGCGTGCCCTATGATATCGCGATCGTCGGTTACGGAGCCGAAACGGTTAATTTCCTGCGTCTGTGGGATTCGAAAGCATCGAGCGAGTTTGATTTCAACATCTTCAATGATGGTGGCTATGTGGAAGCCGTTCGCGAAAAAGCAATGAGTGAGTCGATCTCCAAGGTGCTGTATCCGAATGACTCAACTGAAAATGGTAAAGAGCTGCGTCTTGTGCAGCAGTATTTTTTTGTGAGTTGCTCGCTTAAGGATATCATGCGCCGCTTCCTCGCCAATCATAGCGATTGGGCGGAGTTCCCGGACTTTAATGCGATCCAGCTGAATGATACGCACCCTGCGATTGCGATCCCTGAATTGATGCGCTTGCTCATCGATGATCATGGTCTGAATTGGGATGATGCATGGGCCATTACTAGTAAAACGTGCAACTACACTAACCATACGCTTCTCCCCGAGGCGCTAGAAAAGTGGAGCGTGCCGCTCTTCGAAAAGGTCCTTCCGCGTCATTTAGAGATTATCTACGAGATTAACTCACAGTTTCTTGAACATGTAGTTGAGGCTAAGTGGCCGGGTGACGGTGCCAAGAAGGCGGAGCTTTCGATCATTGAAGAGGGCTATCCGAAGATGATTCGCATGGCGTATCTTTCTGTCGTAGGTTCGACTAAGGTGAATGGTGTCGCGGCATTGCATACCAATTTACTAAAGAAGAATCTGTTCGCGACATTCCACGAATTGTATCCGAACAAGTTGATCAACATGACCAATGGTATTACACCCCGCCGCTGGTTGTTGGCTTGTAATCCAGGCCTTAGCAGATTGATCACAGAGAAGGTCGGCCCAGAATGGCCGAAGTATCTCAATCAGCTTGAGGGCATTGCACAGTTTGCCGATGACGCGAATTTCCAGAAGCGATTCATGGATATCAAGCGTGCTAACAAACAAGCATTTGCTGATTTTGTGTTGGAGGACTCTGGCACAGTGATTAGCCCTGACGCACTGTTCGACGTGCAGATCAAGCGTCTGCACGAATACAAGCGTCAGCACCTGAACGTGCTGCATATCTTGACGCTGTACCGTCGCCTGTTAAACGATCCAGCTTACGAAATGAATCCACGTGTATTCA
>CAZIMR010000050.1:0-7367 GCA_964540215.1 uncultured Puniceicoccaceae bacterium | reverse complement strand
CCCGATGGCAGAGCTCAGTTATTCAGCCGCCCAAGAACTGACGCGACATCCTGTCGTGTTTCTGTCATTATATTGTAACTTTCAAATTATGAATTTGGCCCTCGGCAGCATAATGTATCAGAAGAGTCTTCGTTCAGGCTTTCGGGCACCCATTGAGCTATTACTTTGTTGGTTGTTGGGAGCACCTGCATTTGTAGTCTTTGGAGTGCGATTACTATTGAGGAGGCAATCGATCCGATGAAGGAGTTGTCTGAATTGGCGATGACGGATGTGGGTACTCGTAGTCGAGTCGGTCATGCGTGGCGTTTGGGTGTCTGGTCGGCTGTGCTGGTATTCTGCTATGTATTAATTCGTAATCTTTTGTATGTGAACGCGGGGATGTTGAGGCCCAATTTTACAGAGATTCATAAGGCCTATGATTTTAACCTGTGGGAATTGCCGATGACATTGTTCGGCGTCGCTGTGTTTTTTGCGTTGTTGGCGGTGGCTTGGCGCGTGCTGCGCAATGGACTTACTTGGATTGCGCTGCTGTATGTGTTTATTGCGGTCGATTTATTGGTGTTGCGCTATTATGTGACCAACGTAGAGCCGCAGCGCTTGGTTGTGCAGCATGTCCGACTAGAGACGCCAAAACTCACTCAGCCAATACGGCTGCTACATATTTCAGATATTCAAGCAGGTCGTATCACCGATTATGAAGTAGAGATCTTTGAACAGATCAAAGCACTGAGACCCGATTTAATCTTGAATACGGGCGACTTCCTGCAAGTTGTGCCGCCTGCGACTTTTGCATCTGAATTTCCAAAATTGTTGACTCTGATTAAGGCCGTGAATCCGCGATTCGGCACGTATGCGGTGTATGGCGATACTGAGCGTGAACTGTACCAGATTCGCGCGGACCAGTTAGCGCCACTGCAGGTATTGTCATCGCGCTCTGCACAAATTGATACAGCTGGGGGAATTATTAATTTGCATGGCTTAAGTTTATATCAATCAAAGAATCAACTCTGGGCCACGCGTACCGTTGAGCAATGGTTGGAACAGAGCCAGCCAAGTGACTTTCGTATTTTATTTGGCCATGCGCCGGATTATGCGTTAAAGGTCGTGGATTTACCGATCGATCTCTGCTTGGCAGGGCATACCCATGGCGGCCAAGTTCGCTTGCCATGGTATGGAGCGTTGGTGATCGATAGTGAAGTGCCGAAGGAGTGGGCGAGAGGTTTTAGACGAATTGGAATTCCATACTTGAATGTCTCTGCTGGGGCTGGATCGAATCGATTTGAAGGATTGCCGCCACTGCGTTTTAATTGCCCGACAGAGATGACTTTAATTGAGTTAGTACCGATGCGATCAATTCGCTAAAGTTGGCTAACGATGGCTTAAGCCAGTGGGTCAGCCATTACTCTTTCTCAATCTATTTTACCGGGCTATATCGTCCTGCCCAATAATTTTTAGCTGATGCAGAGTGATCGTTTCAGCTGCGAGTTCGTTATCTTCCAGGCTGATTGCTAGGGCAGAGCGATTGCTCGGGCGCGAGACAAAAGAATAGGTGTAGTGGATATTGATTTCCGCCTGCACAAGTGCCGCGGTGACTTTTTTAATGTCTGCCTCGTTGGCTAATTCGACTGCGAGGAGTTCACTTTGCACAAATGAGAATTGATGCTCGATGAGAAGCTTTTGTGCTTCCTCAGGGTAGTCGACAATGATGCGAATGATTGAGCTATCTGTCGTGTCGAGAATCGAAAGTGCCATGATGTGCACTTCGTGGATAGAGAGTAAGCCGATGATTTCGTTGAGCCGGCCGACTTTATTATTAGCGTGGATCGAAAATTGAATGACGGGGCGAAAAGCTCCTGGTCTGCGCATCACTTCGGTCGACATAGATACATGACAATACGCATCTTGCGTTGGCTTGCACGTATTTTTTTAGGACCATTGGTATGTGCACTTACGGCCATTGTGGATCGATACAACTTTGCAGCTCTATCTGCCGCAGCGTTGTTAATCGATGAAGTGCAGGCCATTGATGCGATCAGCTACAGCTAGGTTTGACCTGGCAATTATTCTCTGAGTTAGCGCTTTTACCCTCTGAATATAAGTAATTTATGTTCGTAGACGGGTGATTTGATTGTGTGAATATGAAGCATGATGTTAGCATTTAGACGTAGTTTACCATTGCTTAAATATTAACTTATTACTAGGATTTAACGCATAAATGCTTACTACTACTACTACTACTACTACTACTACTCGGCCACTCCTCATCTTGATTTTAGCGGCTACGCTTTGCTCTTGCCAATCTTATGATGTGTCTAACATTCCGGAGGCAAGCGTCCCAACCGATGCGGGTCTGATGTTACAGGGGGTTAAAGATCCGATTGAATACGTCAATCGCGCGTCTTTTGGCCTGAACACCGTGCTTTTCGAGAATATTGTTTATCCGACGACGAAAGGTTACAAGTGGCTCATTCCCAAGCCAGGTCGTGAGCATATTTCTAATTTTCACGACAATCTGATATATCCGGTTCGCTTGGTTAATAATTCCCTGCAAAGGCAGTGGCAAAAAAGCTGGATTGAAACCAAGCGCTTCGGTATCAATACCACTATTGGTTTTTTAGGTCTCAATGATATTGCGACAAGCAAATATCATTTACGTCCAAGTCAGGAAGATTTGGGCCAGACCTTTGGTAAGTGGGGCTGGAATTCACAAGTATATGTATTCATACCTGTCTTAGGACCGAGTTCTGAGCGTGATATCGTCGGTATGGTTGGGGACTCTTTTCTTCACCCAACTGCATATCTGGATTCAGTATACAACTACGTCGCTGAGGGCTTCTTGACATTCAATGATATAACCGCACATGCGGATACCATTAATGATGCGCTAGTGGAGAATTATGATCCGTATGAACTCACTCGCTTGCTATACAGCGCAAGTCGCCAGGCGGCCGTCAATAACTACGCACACGACAACGATCGTGATGATGATGGGGAAACGCAGACCTTGCGTGCGATCTTCGCAAAACCGACGAATCCCCATTTCAAAAAGCAGAGTATAGACGATTCTGCCAAAATCGAGGGCTGGCAGAAGGAGTTGCCATATTCACTATGGATGCAGCCAGAAGCCGCAGCTTTGATGGTGCAACTTCCTGGTTTGGGCTCGCACCGTAAGGGGAGTATGGATCTCGCGTTGGCTGAATTAGCTTACAGCGAAGGATACAGTGTGCTGATATTTAGTAACACTTTTAATTGGGAGTTTATGACGGCTGCGCCTAGCGGCTATGCGCCTGGTTACGTAGAAAAAGATAAGGAAATGATCCGTGTCGCTTATCAAGCAATCATGAAAGACCTGAATGCTACTTTCGGTGAAGAGAACTTCCTCCAACGTTCCTTAATTGGTATGTCAATGGGTGCTTGGTATACATTGAACCTGAGTGCCGACCTGAAAGAACGTGGAATGAATCACATGGTTGATCACGTGATCGCCATTAATCCTCCGGCAAATTTGCTCGGCAGTCTGTCTGCCTTGGATCTGCTTTACCGTGCGCCCTATAAAAATGGTGATATGAATGAAGCGAAGCAGATCATTGATTCCGCTTTAGCTAAAGCACTGATCAGTGCTCAGTCAGGCTTGGAGCCGACCGCGGATCTGCCGTTTACGAATGCGGAAGCCTCTTACTTGATTGGTCTGAACTTCCGGTTGACACTGCACGAAGCCATTATTGCGGGTGGATTTGATCAAGAGCTAGGTGTGTTCCGCAGCAGAGGCGCGCTGTATAAGGATATGCTGGCGTTAAGCTTCGAAGATTATTACAACAAGATCGCTGTGATGGTTAACGAGCGTGAAGGTGTGACTGCAGAGCAAATCGAATATTCTGTTAATTTGCAGAATCGTGAGGAAAGTCTGAAGCAAGTGGATAACCTACACTTGGTTCTTAGTGATAATGACTTTCTATTGAGCCAAGATGAGTTGAATTGGTTTAAGGATACATTTTCGGGCAAGACGACCGTCTTTGAGCAAGGAGGTCACTTGGGTGAGCTCTGGCGTCCAGAACTCCAAGACGCCATTCGCGCGCAGATTAAGCTAAAAAAGTAATATTCTAAAGGTGGCGACTACGTATTAATTATAAAAAGGAATATGCATTATTTGCTGGGCCCTTTTTAGTGCACCTAGCTTCGCGCATCTGAGTTAAGCACTGAGTTAAGCACTGAGTTAAGCACTGAGTTAAGCACTGAGTTAAGCACTGAGTTAAGTACTGAGTTAAGTACTGAGTTGCGCACTGAGATCGCAAGCGACCAGTATTTCCCTGCGGAGCTCATACGTTTAATTCCTAGGGATAAAACTGCAGGCGTTTAGTGGCTAGATGGGGTTTTGCATCTGCGGAAATTTTTAGTATAGCATGTGTAGACAAGCACGCGCAATTGATATCAGCAAATCTCGCAGAAGAGGCACGGCCTGCGACTTTTGTTACAGCGTTAAATTGCGATCAATAATGGCCGGCGTGAAGCACAGAAAAGCAATGGCTGTTAAATCATCGCGGTTGATTGATCGAGCGCTAGATGGAGACGACGCCAGCATCTTTTTCAGCTTCTTTTTCAGCTTCTTTTTCAGCTTCTTTTTCAGCTTGTTGGGCGGCGAGCATTTTTTTGCGGCGAGCGCGGACGTCAAACATCGCAGACTGTTCTTCGGCGTGGTAAGAGGAGCGGACGAGTGGGCCGGATTCGCAGGCACCGAAGCCAATACTGAAGGCGTATTCTTTCCACTTGGCAAATTCTTCAGGCGTCACCCAACGATCGATTGGTTGATGCTTTTTGCTGGGTTGCAAGTATTGGCCGATCGTCAACACATCGACGCCGACTGTTTGCATATCTTGGAGTACTTGTTTGATCTCTTCATCCTGCTCACCGATGCCGAGCATGATGCCGGATTTGGTGGTAAAGCCGCGAGACTTGGCATGTTCGAGTACCCATAGGGAGCGGTCGTAGCGGGCGGTTTTACGGATCGGGCGTTGCAGACGCTCGACCGTCTCAAGGTTGTGATTGAAAATATCAGGGCAAGCGTCGAGCACCACGTCGAGGTATTCCTGCTGTCCGCGGAAGTCCGCTGTGAGTACTTCGACCGCACACTCGGGGGAGCGGTAATGGATTGCGCGAATAGTGGCGGCCCAGACTGCGGCGCCACCGTCCTTGAGGTCATCGCGTGCCACCGAGGTGATCACGGCGTGCTTCAAATTCATCTTGGCAATTGATTCAGCGACACGGGCAGGCTCGCCGAGATCAAGCTCAGTCGGGCGACCTGTGTTAATCGCGCAGAAGGTGCACGAACGTGTGCAAATGTTGCCGAGGATCATGACAGTCGCCGTACCTCGGGACCAGCATTCGCCCATGTTTGGGCACTGTGCGCTTTTACAGACGGTGTGCAGGTCGTGTGTGTCAACGATCTCGCGCACTGCCTTGTACTCGACGCTGGTGGGAAGCTTCGCGCGGAGCCATTCTGGTTTACGATTGTTCATTAGGAGCGGCAGTGTTCCGAAAAACGTTCTTAAATTCAACTGCTAAACGCGCTTGTACCTCATCCAAGTCAATTGGTTTGCCGAGTTCAGTTTGCATCGAGGTGACGGTGCCGTTGGTGATGCCGCAGGGCACTATGCCAGTGAACTGGCCCATGTCAGTATTCACGTTGAGCGCGAAGCCGTGGTAAGTCACCCAGCTGCGTACCGCCACGCCGATTGCGCAGATTTTACGCGTATCGAGCCAGATGCCCGTCTGGCCTTCGCGTCGAGCAGTCTGCAGCCCGAAGTTGGCGAGGGTGCGGATGACAACTTCTTCGAGGTCCCGTAGGTAGGCGTGTAGATCGCGCTGCATTTGAAGGGAGATAATCGGGTAGCCGACGATTTGGCCGGGGCCGTGGTAAGTAATGTCGCCGCCGCGGTTACTGTGGATGACTTGCACGCCTTTTGCTTTGAGTTGCGCTTCGTTCCAGATCAGGTGTCGTTCGGCCCCCTTGCGCATACCAATCGTAAATACGGGGGCATGCTCGGTAAACACCAGTGTGTCAGGCACCTCGCCAGTTCGCCTCAGGCTGACTAGGCTTTTTTGGCGCTCCAGCGCGGCTTGATACTCGGTGGGTCCCCAGTCGATGATGTCCAGCGGTGGGGTTGAGTTGGATGCATCTGGCAGCATATGACTTAGCAATTAGGCTCTGATTGTAAGGGTTGGCTCTGGCATCGTCAGCCGAAGGCTGCCGCTCTACTTAATCTCGGCTGGTTGGAGCTGGCTGGCTTTAATAGTCCGTTGCCATAGTTCTGTGCCTGCCATGCTCATGACCCGTATGTTGATCGCGCGGTCTTCTTCAGGGCCGGTAAAGTCGAGTAGGGCAAAGTGGCGATCGAAGGTGCTGGTGCCAGGCATGCGGAAGAAGTTTAGTTCTTCCTGATTGTCTTGTGGGCTAGCTGTGAGTGGCCCGAGTGTGAGGTCGAACAGATTGTAACTGTTGGCGTGCACGAGTCGTGTGAGTTCACCATAATACTTGCCGCCGCTGATGAAAAAGAGCCCGGCGATGCGTTCGTCACGGAGCATTTGCAGCAGTTCCCCATGCTCGCGTTCGGCATAGCTGAGATTGTTGCGATTGTCGGCGGGATTGAGAATCGGTGCGCCAGCGATGATGATCTTGAAAGTCGCGCTGCTGTGGATGATTTCCTGCCGAAGCCATTCAATTTGCTCTGTACCAAGCATTTGCGGCAGACGGTCGCTGGTGGGTGCATCGTCGCGATAGCTGCGGGTATCGAGCATGAAGAAGTCGACGTCGGAGCGGCGGAAGCGTGTGGT
Organism: uncultured Puniceicoccaceae bacterium; assembly: GCA_964540215.1. Classification (GTDB taxonomy): domain Bacteria; phylum Verrucomicrobiota; class Verrucomicrobiia; order Opitutales; family Coraliomargaritaceae; genus Lentimonas. Next base: position 539 of record CAZIMR010000050.1, on the reverse strand, counting down.
GATACCATCCAAACTTGCGACTTCGACGGGCTGGGGCCAATAGGCGTTGAAGCTGTCTTCGACTTGTTGGCGGTAGGAGTAAAATTTACCAGCGTTTACGCGACCGTAGTCAGTGCTGCTCCAAGTGCCATAGTGTGGGATGCTAGCCAGCAGTGGCTGAAGTTCGGAGACACTGCGTGCTTTACCAAAACGTTTGAGTGTGCCGCTTTGAGAACCCCAATCGCTGTCGCGCAGGTGCGCGGTGTTACCAGTCCAGATCATGATTTCTGGCTGTTGACTAAGAATGCTGGAAAAAATTCCATAGCCTCCGCCGAGAATTTGATAGGGCGGCTCGAAGCCATCTTCGGTGGCATAGTGCGCGCCACCGACGGCGATACGCAAGTCGGGTGGTGGAGTTCGGCCAATATAGTGGATTGGCGTCTTGAAGGTATTTTTATCCTCGGTGAGCTTGCCGTCGAGCTCGATGCGGTAGTTGTATTGCTTGCCGGGCTCGACTGCGTTAAGTCTTAAAGTCGCGGTGTTATTAAGGGCGTTGCTGG
>CAZIMR010000049.1:0-7400 GCA_964540215.1 uncultured Puniceicoccaceae bacterium | reverse complement strand
ATCCATCATCTGGCACAGCCCTCGGACAAGTTCGACATTCTTTCGCTCGTTGTTGCCACCGATATTATAAGTCTCTCCCAATCGCCCACGCGCTAGAACCTGATAGAGTGCTTCAACGTGATCCTCAACGAAGAGCCAATCGCGGATATTTTCGCCTTTACCATAAATAGGAATCGCCTCGCCGCGCAGACATTTCAAAATCACTACAGGAATCAACTTCTCAGGAAATTGATAAGGTCCATAATTATTAGAGCAGTTTGTAATGAGCACAGGGAGCCCATAGGTATCATTCCAAGCGCGAGCCAAATGATCGGAGGCGGCCTTTGATGCGGAATATGGAGAGTGCGGGTCATAAGGTGTAGTCTCGGAAAAGCCAGGGGCATCGGGCTCAAGTGAACCATACACCTCGTCAGTGGAGACATGCAAAAAACGGAATGTGTTTCCCGTCGGCAAACTACGCCAATATACAAGTGCCGCCTGCAGCAGATTGTATGTGCCAACAATGTTCGTCTGAATAAACTCCCCAGGCCCATCGATCGATCGATCGACATGACTCTCGGCTGCGAGGTGCATGACGGCGTCGGGTTGATGCTTCGCAAAGACTTTACCGAGCGCATCGACATCACAAATATCGACCTGCTCGAAAGTATACTTGGGATGCCCTGCTAAATCAGCTAGCGACTCGGTGTTGCCGGCATACGTCAGCTTATCAAGGTTGATAACTTCAGCGCCCTTTTCATTAACGAGAAGACGAACAAGATTGGATCCGATAAAGCCGGCTCCGCCAGTCAGGAGTATTTTCATCGGAATAGTGGGAAAAAAGTTATACTTTCGAACACACTACCGCAATTGACCGAATCGGTAATCGACCCCCCGAACTCAATCGGAACTGACAATGAACACGCCCAATCATGCGGATCGCACACAAAGCAATGCCTTTCGATAATTTCTATCTGGGCTGCAAGCATCTGTTTATATCGATTAGAGATAAGCATGTGAAGGTAACTTACAATTTACTCGGCATTCTCTGCGGAATGGCAAGCCCAGAACTCAAAACGAAGCCCATTTGCATGCCATTACCTGTGGTGATGAAAAAGCGCATCGGCTCAGGCACTTTTCGCATTGCCGCGATTCTCAGCCCACGTTCTCATGCCTACGTGAAGATCGGTTTCGTCCTCTATGATTACTATCCCTTCGGCGGCTTGCAGGAAGACTGCCTGGCGACGGCTGTCGCTACCGCCGAGCGAGGGCACGAAGTGCACATCTTCGCGCGCACTTGGAAGGGCGAACAGCCCGAGGGGATTCATGCGCACCTTCTGGGCAAGACAGGCTGGAGCAATATCTCACGCAACGACCACTTTTTTCGCGCGCTCGAAAGCGAACTGCCTAAGCATCAACTCGATGGCGTGGTCGCCTTTAGCCGTATTCCGGGAGCAGATATCTATTTCGCCGCCGACCCTTGCTATGTAGAGCGCGTCAAAGACAAATCGGCTTTATTCAAATGGAGTCCGCGTCACCGCTATTACAAAACGCTAGAGCAAACAGTCTTCGGCTCTGCCAATTCCCCCGAAACACTCGTCCTGACCGATCGTGAGATCGACGCCTTCCACCAGCACTACGGCAGTTCACGCGAGCAATTCCATTTACTCCCGCCAGGTGTCGATCGAAATACGAACTCTCAGGCCGAAGCAGCCAACAACCGCCAAGAGCTACGCACTGAACTCGGCACTGCGCAAGACGCGACCGTCGCCCTGTTTGTCGGGTCCGGCTTTCGCATCAAAGGCCTCGATCGTGCGCTGCGCGCGATACGTGCGAATCAATCAACTGCGCCACAGCTCGAATTCTGGGTCGTCGGCAACGGCAAGCAGTCCCGGTTCGCCTCACTCGCAAAGCAAGCGGGCGTGACCGTGCGTTTCCTCGGTGGCCGAGCCGACACCGGACGCTTTTACGACGCCGCCGACTTCCTGCTCCACCCCGCTTACAGCGAATCCGCTGGTAAAGTGCTCCTCGAAGCCCTGACACATGGATTACCCGTGCTGACCACCGACACCTGTGGCTATGCGCCACATATTCTAAAAGCAGACGCGGGAGCCGTGATCGAAAGTCCGTTCTCGCAAGATGCGCTGAATCAAACCGTCAAAGAATTCATCCAAAATCCCGACAAAAGACAGACCATGTGCGAAAACGCGCTGGCCTATGCTGCCACGGAAGACTTATACACCTGCCATCAAGCCGCCGCCGAAATCATCGAAAAGATCCTGAGTAAAAAAACTTAGCGACTCTTACTCCTACTCTTACTCTTACAAAATTGATTAGGATTATGACAAAGATTAGGATTAAGACCCTTCAAGTCTCCCACCTCAGCCCTCAAGTCTCAAGTCTCCCACCTCAGCTTTCATGATTGAACTCTCAGACGAACTCCGCGATGCCCTCCCTGAAGGTGAGAATCCCTTCGAGTGGTTTCTCAAAGGCGGCGGCGAAGTGCATCGGCATGTGAAAAATCGCCTCACCTACGAGGTGCATCTAGGGGAATTACACTTTTACGTAAAACGCCACCTTGGTTGTGGTTGGAGCGAAGTGCTCAAGGAATGGTACCGTTTGCGCAAGCCCGTGGTCAGCGCCCGCACCGAATGGCAAGGTGCCGCGATCCTCGCCGCAGCTGGCGTGCGTGTGCCCAAGGTGCTCGGCAAGGGCGAACGTGGCCGCTATCCGCATGCGATCGAATCGTTCGTAGTGCTCGATGCGCTCGAAGATTGCGAGACGCTTGAACATTTCAAAGATGGCTGGATGGACTATTCGGGACCGCGCTGGGTCACACTCAAACGCGCGCTGATCGACGAAGTCGCTCGTATGGGACAAACCATGCACCGCCAAGGCATCAACCACCGCGACTTCTACATCAACCACTTCCTCATCAACCGCGACCTGATCCGCAATTGGCAACCGGGCCAAAGCATCCCGCTCAATTTGATCGATCTACACCGCGTGCAACACCGCCCGCAGGTACCGCAGCGCTGGCTGATTAAAGACCTCGCCTCCTTGCTCTTTTCAGCACTCGACGTCGGCCTCACCTCAGCGGACACCGCCCGCTACTTACGGATTTACCTTGGCGCAGACTGGAAAGCATCTTTGCGTAAGCACACCAAACTTTGGCAGGCGATCATCCAACGAGCAGTCAAACTTTACCACAGCTTCCACGGCAAAGCGCCGAAACTGCCAAGACTCTTGCAGCTCTAAATTAAATAAGCCCTCAGTCCTCAAGTTTGCTCCTCTTTCGCCCAAAGGGCACCCGCTCTCGTCACCCTTCGCTAGCTCAGGACAAACCTTTGGTTTACCATCTACGCACTCTCGTACTTCGTCAGCCCTCAGCCCACACACATGAAAAACGTCTGGCTCAACCCACGCTTCGCCAATACCGCTCCGCAACTCGCGATCTTCGCCGACCGCGACGGCACACTGATTCGCCACGTCGACTACATCGGTGATCCCGATCAAATTGAACTCCTGCAGGGCGTTAAAGCATCGGTGCACACTCTCATCGAGCAAGGTATTCCCTTTTTTATCCTCACTAATCAATCCGGCGTCGGCCGTGGCTACTTTCCGATAGAGCAAGTGCACGCCTGCCAGCGACGCCTGTTCGAATTGCTCGAACTACAGCCCGAAGACATCGCCGGTTGGTGCATTGCGCCCGAAGCTCCCGGCATCGCAGGCGGTTACCGCAAGCCCTCGAGGCGCTTTATCGATGAAGCGCTCAGCCATCTCGGCGCTCCTGACGCAGCTTCCCACATGATCGGCGACACCCTGGTCGACCTCGAAACCGCATGGAATGCCAACGCCTCCGCGTGGGCGGTCGGTTGCGGCAAGCCACAACTCACAGCTGCTCATCACGCGGGTCAAATCGACGGGGCCTACGAATTTCGCAACGATTTCCCCGCCTGCATCCGCTCTATTATAGACTAGTCTTAAGCCCAAAAAATCTCGATACTGCTGCGATTCTTTGAGTTTCACATCCAAGCAAACACAGATTTCCAAGCAATGAGCACAGGTAAATACACACTCGTCACCGGCGGCGCAGGCTTCATCGGCAGCGCCCTGATCCACGCCCTCAACCAGGCGGGCAACACCGACATCGTTGTAGCCGACATCCTCGGCATGGATGAGAAGTTCAAAAACTTGGTACCACTGCGCTACGCCGACTATATCGAAGCGGACGACCTCCTCGATCTCGCCGAAGAAGAGCCCGAGTATTTCGACCAGTTCGACACGATCTATCACCTCGGTGCCTGCTCAGCCACCACTGAGCGCGATGCCAGCTATCTGATTCGCAATAACTACGAATACACCAAAACGCTCGCCAACATCTCGATCGAAAAAGGCATTCGCTTCGTGTACGCCTCCAGCGCAGCCACTTATGGCGACGGCAGTCAGGGCATGGACGACACCCTCGAAGACCTGCACTCCCTCACCCCGCTCAACATGTATGGCTACTCCAAGCATATGTTCGACTGCTACGCGCAGCGTATGGGTTGGGACAAACAGATCGTCGGCCTCAAGTATTACAACGTGTTCGGCCCCAACGAAGCGCATAAGGACGACATGCGCAGTCTGGTTGCAAAGTCCTACGAGCAGATCCAAGCCACCAGCGAGATCGGCCTGTTTAAGAGTTACCATACCGACTACACCGACGGCAACCAGATGCGCGACTTCCTCTATGTGAAAGACGCCGTCGCCATGACGATTCACCTCGCCAATACGCCGACTGCCAATGGCCTGTTTAACCTCGGCAGCGGCCAAGCCAACACTTGGAACACCCTCGCCACCGCGATTTTTGCCGCGCTCGACCTCGAGCCAAATATTAACTACGTCGAGATGCCCGAGCAACTGAAAGGCAAATACCAATACTACACCTGCGCCGACACCACCAAGCTGCGCAGCACGGGTTACACCGACGAAGGCTACACGCTGCAGGATGCGGTCAAAGACTACGTACAGAACTACCTAATCACTGGCAAACAGCTCGGACAGTAAGAGAAACCTGAAATTGGAGAGAGCTGAAAATTGAAGCCTGAGGTGAGTAATCTGAAACGCTAAGACTGGAGATAACTTAAAAGGATAAATGGATAATTCTGAAAGAACTCAGGCGCTAAGACGTCGAACCAAACAATTCGCGGGATCTGTGGTGCGATTTTATGTGAGTTTAGACAGACAACGCGAAGAAATCTCAATCTTAGGCAAACAGCTGTTACGCTCTGGCACATCGGTTGGCGCGAATTACAGAGAAGCGAGTCGTTCACGTAGCGACGCCGAATTCATTGCTAAAATCGAATTGTGCGCACAAGAGGCAGATGAAACTCAGTATTGGCTGGAACTTTTGAATGAAGACTGTGGAATCTCAAAAACACACACGCAACCGATTTAGGATGAAGCCGATGAACTCATTCGGATCTTTGTAGCGATGTCCCCCAATACAAAAAAACGCCGAGACTCAAAGTAACCTCAGCTCTCAAATCTCAGCTCTCAAATCTCTTCCATGCTTTTACCAAATTCCAAACTGCTCACACTCGAGCAAGCCATCGAAACGCGCAAAACACTGCGTACGGCAGGCAAGTCCATGGTTATGACCAATGGTTGCTTCGATCTGCTGCACGTTGGACACCTTTCCTATTTGCAAGCATCACGCAAACTCGGCGACCAGCTCTGGGTCCTAATCAACAGTGATGAAAGTGTCCGCTCGCTGAAAGGGCCAACGCGCCCCATTCAATCTGAAATCGAACGTGCCTACTGTCTCGCCGCGCTCACCTGCGTCGACCGTGTCATCATCTTTAACAGTCCACGCCTCGTTGATGAAATCGAGCAACTCCAGCCCGACATCTACACCAAAGCCGGCGACTACACGATCGACACCCTGTATCAACCGGAGCGTCATGCTTTCGACAACGCGGGCACGCAGATTCAATTCCTGCCGTACCTCGAAGGCTTCAGCACCACGAAAATGATCGAAAAGATCCACAAAGCTGGTTCATTATAAGGCGAAATTGCGATTTCAGCCCTCAACTCTCAACTCTCATCTCTACCACATGTCCCTCGTTCAAACAGATTACGACACACTCAAAGCGTGCCTCGACAAGTTCGCCGCGCAACTCCCCACTGTCGAAGCGACTGGCAACATGATTGTTGAGCGCCTGCGCCAAGGTAAAACCGTGTTCGCCTGTGGTAATGGTGGCAGCGCAACCGACTCCATGCACCTCTGTGAAGAGCTCGTCGGCCGCTACCGTGGCAATCGACGCCCGCTGCCGGCCGTCTCGCTGAACACCGACAGCTCGGTACTCACCTGCATCGGCAACGACTACGGCTTCGATGAAATCTTCGCTCGCCAAATCGAAGCCCTCGGCAAAGCGGACGACATTCTGGTCGGCTTCTCCACCAGCGGTAATTCTGAAAACGTCGCCCGCGCCTTCGCAGCCGCGAAGCTGAACGGCGTGACCCCCATTTTACTAGCTGGCAAAGACGGCGGTAAGATCAAAGCCATCGCCGACCACAGCATCGTCGTCGAGAACGACAACACCGCCCGCATTCAAGAGCTGCACACCTTCATACTGCACGCTTGGCTCGAACTGGTCGAAGTCGAAAAATGGGGGTAAAAAGAGCTGAGGGCTGAGACTTGAAAAAAGAGACCTGAGACTTGAGATAGGAAACCTGAAGAGCTGAAGCTAGAGACAACCAAAAAGAGAAATGGATAATGCAGAAAGAACTCAGGCGCTCAGGCGGCGAACCAAAGAATTCGCGGGAGCAGTGGTGCGATTTTACGTAGGATTAGACCGACGACGCGAAGAAATCTCTGTATTAGGCAAACAACTGTTACGTTCAGGCACATCTGCCGGTGCGAATTATAGAAAAGCGAGTCGCTCACGTAGCGATGCCGAATTTATAGCGAAAATCGAATTGTGCCCACAAGAGGCCGATGAAACACAGTATTGGCTCGAACTATTACACGAAGACTGTGGAATCTCGAAAACACGGACTCAACCAATTTGGGACGAAGCCGAAGAACTCATCCGAATCTTTGTAACAATGTCCCAAAACAAACGCAAAGACTCCCAGTAACTCAGCCCTCAGCCCTCAAGTCTCCCACCTCAGGTCTCCAAAAATGGACATTCAAGCCACTTTAGAAAAATTCGCCAAGCTACGTATTGTCGTTATCGGCGACATCATGCTCGACCACTACATCATGGGCGACGCTACACGGATCTCCCCAGAAGCGCCGGTGCCCGTCGTCTCTGTCGCGTGCGACACCTACGTGCCTGGCGGTGCAGCCAATGTGGCCAACAACTTCGCCGGACTCGGCATGCCGACCAACTTGATCGGCTCGTATTGTGACGACCCCGAAAGCGTGCGACTCA
>CAZIMR010000048.1:0-7436 GCA_964540215.1 uncultured Puniceicoccaceae bacterium | reverse complement strand
GTCTTCGGGCACCTCGACTTGCCAGAAGTTGGCGAGTTCATGTAGGCCTGCGCCGACTAGTATCAACAGCGGTATTGGCGGCAGGCGCAGCAGTTTTGCAAGACCGAACGCGACTGCGGCTGCGACGAGCAGTATGCAGACGCCGTTCATCGTTTAAAAACCCCTTCCTGCTGCATGAGGTGGCGTTGCTGCACGATGCCGTCGGCCGCGGGCATCATTAGATAAGTCGTGTCGAGGTCGAGCAGGTCATTGACCATCGATAGGTCGAACGCATGGATCGCACAGGGCACGCTGGCCGAGCGACAGCGGTAGGCTAGCAAATGGTTGGTATCTTCAATTTGCAGGGCCGACACCACCAGTCGCGCATCGCGCAGGCCAATCTCTTCGACGACTGATTGATATTCGACATTGCCGATTAAGCTGTCGGCGCCGCCGAGCCCTTCGAGTTTCTTCGGGTCGGTGTCGATCGCGAGCACACGTTCGTTACGCAGTGTCAGTTGCTGGACGATTTCACGGCCAAGCGCATTCATCCCGACCACGATGATATGATCCTTGCGGTGGCGCAGTATCTCACTGTCGGCCTCCTGTTTTGCGCGCAGTAACTTTAAGATACCCGTGCGGGCGATGGCGGCATAGAGTGCTTCACTGTGAATGATAAGATAGGCAGAGAGCGCGATCGTGGTGATGCCGACGAGGCCGCCCAGTGCAACGATGTCGGCTCCGATCAGTCCAGTGGTGGCGCCCAGTGTCAGCAGGATGAACGCGAACTCGCTGACCTGCCCAGTGGCAATCGCAGTTTGGAACGCAGTGTATTCGCTAAAACGCATTCGTGCCAAAATACTGAATACGATGATTGGTTTGACCAATAAGACGAACGCACTGAGACCCAAGGCTGTGGGCCAGATCGCAGCAAAGTGACTGAGCTCCATCTTAATCCCAAGCGTGACCAGAAAGACCGCGATGAAAAAAGTCATCAGCGGGTGCAGGCGACGATGCAGGTCTTCGTGGATTGGCAATTGGGCGATGGCGATCCCGGCGAGGAAGGCACCGATCTCCACAGATAGGTGAAATTGGTGTGCGAGAATCACCACGAGAAAGCACCAGCAGAGCGACCAAATGAATACTGTATCGGGAGAGCGCGCGGCCCATGCGAACGGCTTTGGCAGCAGATAGCGTGCTGCAATAAGTGTGAGAATGAGCAGCGCGGCCATCCCGCCAAAGGCCTGACTGAAATTAATCAGCAGCTCGATTGGCGCGAGTGGTTCTGAGCCGCCGAAGCCGGTGAGCACTGTCAATGCCGCGATCACCACGATGTCTTGCGCGAGGAAAAGCGCGATCGAGATACGCGCGTACAGTCGGTTCATCACACCTTTTTGATCGAGCAATTTGATCACCACGACGGTGCTACTGAAGGTGACCGTGGCGCCGAGGAAGATCGCCTCCATCGTGCCGAATCCCATGAAATGAGCGACCAGCATCCCGCCAGTGGCAGTGAGTAGCACTTGTATGCCACCGAGGATTAGGGCGACGCGACCAAGGTCTTTGACCTTTTCAAAACTCAGCTCCAGGCCGACTAAAAAGAGAAGTAGGGCAATGCCGAGTTCTGAAATGAGCTCTAGTGAATGGTCGAGCTCGACGAGGTTCAGCACTGGCCCGAGGACGATGCCCGCAAGAATGTAGCCGACGATGGTGGGCATCCGGATGAGCTTGCCGATGAATGCAAAAGTGGCCGCGGTGATGACAATAAACCCCAGATTGAGGAGTAACTGAAGATCGTTGGTAGGCATCAGTGATTAATCAAAAGCGGTTCTGATCAACTGGCAATCTTTGAGCGTGTACTTATTTGCAGAGATTGGCTTCATGCCAAAAATGGACAGATTGCCCTATGGTGTATCCTGTAGGTTACCCTGTTGCGCGGGCGTCTCGCAGGTTAAGCGTTCCAGCACCTCGCCGATTAGGTAGAGCGAGCCTGTCACGACAATCGTGTCGCCGGATTCACCTAGAGTGCAGATGCCGACTGCGGGGAAAATAGCTTCGAGCTGTTGATGGTAAATCGGTGTTGTATTCGTTTCGGGAATACAGGTCTCGAGTACATCGGTTGGGGTCGCACGGGACTGGTCGGGAGCGAGTAGGTGGAGCTCGCTGGCGTAGCGGCTGACCACTGCCATTAGGCTGCGAGCGCGAAATTCGCCAAGGGTGCCCGCGACGACGATCGGCTTTGTGCCCAAGCGTGCGACAAGCTTAGTTAGGTTCTCGTCGAGCATCTCGGAGCCTTCGGGATTGTGCGATGCGTCGAGGATCAGGGTTTTGTTGGCGAGCTGAATAGTTTGCCAGCGGCCAGGCCAATCGATGGCTTGCAGCGCCGCAGCGGTGCGTGTCGTCTCAATCGGAAAGCGTTCACTTAGAATTTCAGTCGCCGCTACCGCAGTGGCGGCATTCCAACGTTGGCAGGAGCCAGATAGATTCGTCTCTGGCAGTGAATCAATATCTGCGAAGCGCTCGCGCACGGAGGTGACTGAACTGCCGTTCGCTTGTGCGACTTTGCGGACCAAGGCTTCTGCTTCAGCGGGGAGTTTGCCAATCAACAAGGGTTTGCCAGGCTTAATGATCCCCGCTTTCTCGTGGGTGATTTTAGCGATGGTGTCGCCGAGTTGCTCGATATGGTCGAGGCTAACTGAAGTAATGATTGATAGCTCCGGGTCGACGACGTTGGTGGCGTCGAGGCGTCCGCCGAGGCCAGTCTCGATAAAGGCGAGATCGACCTGCGCTTCAGCAAAGCGCAGCAAGGCCATGGCCGTCATGAACTCGAAAAATGAAGGATGATCGTCTGGGTCATTCGCGCCAATACGTTCAGCCACTGACTTGAGCGCTTTGGTGTAGGCGACGATGTCGGCCTCGTCGAGAATCTCGCGGTTGACTTGCACCCGCTCGCCTTGGCGTACGAGGTGCGGTGAGGAGTAAAGCCCGGTTTTGTAGCCGTTGGCTCGGTAGATCGCCTCCAGCATTGAGCAGGTTGAGCCCTTGCCGTTGGTGCCAGCGACGTGGATGACCGGGAACTTACGTTCGGGATGCCCCAGTGCATCGACGAGTAGGCGCATACGATCAATGCCGTATTTTGAGCCCTGGTATTTGAGGGAATACAGGTAGTCGCGTGTGGCGTTATAGTCGGCCGGAGCGGACATATCGATGCCGCCTTAGCTTGCTTTTGCTGCTTTAGGTGCTCGGTAGAGCGCCTTGAGCAAATTGATCACACGATCACGCATCTCACCGCGGGGAATGATCAGATCGACCAGACCACGTTCAAGTAGGAATTCGGAAGTTTGGAAACCAGCAGGGAGATCTTGTTGGGTGGTTTCTTTGATTACGCGCGGTCCCGCAAATCCAATGAGTGCTTCAGGCTCTGCGATGATTACATCGCCGAGGGAGGCATAACTAGCCATCACGCCTGCCATGGTCGGATTGGTCAAAATCGAGAAGTAAGGGATCTTTGCCTCGCTCAAACGTGCGAGTGCGGCACTGGTTTTGGCCAACTGCATGAGGCTGAGGATACCTTCCTGCATGCGTGCGCCACCGGAAGCGGAGACGATGATCACTGGAATCTTTTGATCGACACCGCGCTCGATCGCGCGGGTCAATTTTTCACCAGCGGCAGAGCCGAGGCTGGCGGCCATGAAACGGAAGTCCATGACGGCGATGCTCACGGGAGTGCCGCCCATCTGGCCGACGCCCGAAATGACGGTGTCGGTTTCCTTGGTCTTGGCCTGATTCGCTTTTAGCTTTTCTGGGTACGAGCTAGTCGCGTTGAATTCAAGTGGGTCGAGTGAACTGACCTCGGTGTCCATCTCTTCGAACGTGCCTTCATCGAGCATTGATTCGATGCGGTTGCGCGCTTTGAGCGGGAAGTGGTAGCCACTGGACGGCACCACCATTAGGTTTTCCTTGAGCACACGATTATAAATAATCTCACCCGTTTTCGGGCATTTTGTCCAAAGATCCTTTGGAATGTCCTTCTTTTTGACGGTGACTGTTGAGTATTGGGGTTTTCCGAAGAGAGCCATAATTTAGGTAGGAAGGTAAAAGGTATAATAGGTATGAAGGTGGTCTACCCATGCCCGATGGTGACAATTTTGAGACGAATTGCGCCGGCATCGCGCAGGATGCGAGCGCAGGCGTTGAGTGTCGACCCCGTAGTAAAAACATCGTCGACTAGGATGTATTGTTGATCTGGAATTAGAACTGCATTGGGCCCTAAAGCAAAGGCATTTTTTACGTTTTGGTACCGTTCTAGCTGATTTAGCTTAGTTTGCGTCTGCGTATAAATTAGCCGAATGAGTAGATTTTCGACTGTGGAGCTGTTATGAGTGGTCGAAATTAACATGTCTGCGATCCGTTCACTTTGATTGAAGCCGCGCTCGCGCAGCTTGGTCGGATGCAGTGGAACGGGTATCAGCGTGGCATTTTGGATGTAGTCCAGGAAATGTCTCGAGGCGGTCACCATCTTGTGGAGATCCTGCAATACATAGAAGCCTTGTTGGTATTTGAGATTGTGTAGCAGGCTGCGCCCTGCGCCCTTTGCGATGAACAGCGTCTTGCCTTGGTCAAATACTGGATCCAGATCGACGCAGTGGGGGCAGACCCTGGGACCAATCACTGCGCCAAAAAAAGGGTAGCCACAGGTTTTGCAGGCGGGTGGCAGGCACGGCAGGATGTCTTGTTCACACTCAGAGCAGAGAAAATCGTAAGAAGAACCTTCGATCGCATCGCCGCAATGCACGCAACTTCTCGGGAAAACGAGATCGAGGGCAGTTTTAATCAGACGATTCACTCATAGATATGCTATGAAACGTTTTTTTTTAGCGAGGCAAAAAGCCGCAATGCGTGACGATCCTCGGTTACTTATAAAATACGTGGTCGAGGCTTAGGCCTGTGCCGGGGGCGGTGAGGATACGGTGGGTGCGTTGTTTGCTGGCGAGAATCTCGCTGATATCTTGGGGGCTCAGACGTCCGCGGCCGACGGCGTAGAATGCACCCGCGAAACTGCGAACCATTTTATAGAGGAAGCCAGAACCTTCGGCGGTGAGGGTGAGATGGTGGCCGTGTTGGGTGATGTCGAGTCGGCTAACCGTTTTGACTGGATTTGGGTCGTTGTTTTTGCTGTGGCTGGCACTGTAGGCAGTAAAATCGTGCTGGCCGATTAAGCGTTGAGCGGCTTGATTCATCGCCTCTAGATCTAGGGGAGTGTCGCGGCAGGCCCAAACGAATCGATCGTCGCGGGGCTCGGCTCGTCCTAGGCAGTAACGAAAGGTGTAGCGCTTGCCGATGACTGAGAAGCGAGCGTGGAACTCGTCGCTCACGGGCTGGATCGATTTAATCTGAATCGTAGTCGTCAGCTGCGCATGCAAGGCACGAATCAACTTTTCTGGCGGATGCTTCCAATCGGCGTCGAAGTGAAAGCATTGGCCGTTGGCATGCACGCCCGCATCGGTGCGGCCGCTGCCATGGATCTGCACGGTGGTGGCAAAGATATTGCAGAGCGCTGTTTCGATGTGGTTTTGCACTGCGTCGCCATGCGGTTGGCGCTGCCAACCGCCGAAGTCTGTGCCGTCATAGGCGCAAATACATTTCCAACGCATGGCAAGCACAGTGTCGGCTTTGGCTGAGTTGTGAAGAGTGAAGTTTGAGTAGAGGAGGTCTTTTGCGGGATGCTGGCGAAGGGAGTTTACGCTCTTAGTGCTTGGAATCTGGTTGTTGGCTGCAAGGGTACGTGGTCATGCAAGCTCTGGAACTTTGGCAATACAGCGTAATCGCACTTGGTGCCGCTTTTGTTGGCTTCGGCAAGGGTGGCCTGCCTGGCGTAGGCAATTTGACCGTGGTGCTGTTGGCGCTGGCGCTGCCAGCAAAGGCGTCGGTTGGGGTGTTGTTGCCGATTCTGATTTCTGCCGACATCATGGCGGTGGTGATTTATCGGCGACATGCCGAGTGGACCTACATCTTCCGCCTGTTACCTTGGATGTTGATCGGTATTCTGATCGGCTACTTTGTTTTTAGCCATGTCAATGATGCCCATGTGCGGTTGATGATCGGCGTGATTTTGCTGTCGATGACCGCAGTGCATTTTTTCCGCAAGTGGAGTCGCCGCAATCACGGGGGAGAGGATCAGTTGCCGCATCATCCTGTGTTTATTGCAATGACTGGCATTATTGGTGGCTTTGCGACGATGGTGGCAAATGCAGCAGGACCAGTGGCGGCTTTGTATTTCATCGCTTCAGGCTTACCCAAATATACTTACATTGGTACGTCGGCTTGGCTGTTTCTGTTGGTGAATTGTATCAAAGTGCCGTTGATGATGGACTTAGGTATTATTCATTTTGATTCGCTTGGTTTTAGTGCCAGTTTTATGCCCTATGCGATTGCTGCCGCGCTGATTGCTCCGTTGATCGTGAAACGTATCAATCAAAAGGTGTTTGAAATATTGATCTGGGTCTTTGTTGTCATTGGTGGCTTAAAGCTGATTGCTTGAGGGCTGAGACTTGAGGGCTGAGAGCTGACGAAGCACGGTAGTGCGAAGATACTTCTGAGCCCCGCCGTAAGGGTAGCGAATGAAATGAGTCGGGGGTAAACCGGAGTTTTGCCCTGAGCGAAGCGAAGGGTGACTGAACTGGGTGCCCTCTGGGCAAGTGAAGAAACAGACTTGAGACCTGAGGCTTGAGGCTTGCGGAGTGGTGACGCCTTGTTTGACTTTCCATCTCGCGTCTCCCATCTCTTTTCTCAGGTCTCAGCCCTCCTCCCTCAAGTCTCCTTACATCAATGGCACGTAAATCGACACGCAAACTTTGGGCCGAGCATATTGCTCGTGGTGGTGGACAATCTGCGAGCGTGAAGAACGCTGTGCCAATGCGCACAGTTCAATTCAAAGGGATTGTCTTAGGGATCGACCCCAGTCTGCGCGGCAGTGGCTTTGCAGTATTAGACTATACCCCGAACGGCACAGTGCGGGTCGTGGAAACGGCGACACTCAAGCTGAAGCCAGCAATCTCGCAGATCGAATGTCTCGGCGCGATCGGCAATCAAGTGGAAGACTTTATTGATAAGCATAAACTGCTACACGTGGCGATTGAGCAGACGATCTACGTACAGAATTTTCAGACCGCGCAGATCCTTGGTGCGGCGCGTGGCGCGGCCATTGCAGTCGCGGCGATGCGTGGTCTACCAGTGTTTGAGTATGCTCCGCTGCGGATCAAACAAGCAGTTGCCGGTGCGGGGCGGGCGAGCAAGGAGCAAGTGGCGCGCACGATTCAGAGCATCACTGGCGCGGACTTAACGGATCGCCTAGATGAATCCGACGCCGCGGCCGTCGCGCTGTGCCATGCCTATACTTGGCGTGGGCAGTAATTTTTTGCCGTCATGATTTAAATTTTGAGTGGTTGGGTTCCGGC
>CAZIMR010000047.1:0-7455 GCA_964540215.1 uncultured Puniceicoccaceae bacterium | reverse complement strand
ACACTTCGGCCACTTGCCACATGCCGGACGTGCTAGAAATGCCCTACCGCCCTAACATACTCGATGCCGATCAAGCGGGCACGCGGCCATACACCTACCGCCTCGGCGGCATGTCTTGCCTAGCCGGCGACGTGATCGGCGACTACTCCTTCTCCGAACCCCTGCAAATCGGCCAGCGGATCACCTTCCTCGACATGTCTCATTACACCATGGTCAAGAATTCGACCTTTAACGGCGTCCCCTTACCTGCCATCAGCTTGTATAGCGAAGCATCTGGGCTCCAAGTCGTGCGAACCTTTGGCTACGAAGATTACCGCAATCGTCTTTCTTAACAAAGTATAGAGCTCAGCATTGAATTTCACTCACTAGAACCTCCGGTACCTCTTTAAGTAAATGAAACGACTCACTCCAATTGGCATTTTAGGCGGTATTGTACTACTGCTCTTAGCAATCGCCTCAACTGTCTTGATTTTTAATCTACGCGCTAAGCAGATCGAAACGGCTCAATCGACCATAGAGACTACCCCTTAAAGCTAGAGAAACACCCCTTTACCCCAAAGAATTTCCGAGGCACGGCGCGATGCTATCCTAGAAGGCCCCGTCGCGTTCTCTAAAGTCCGCTTCTTTGAACTCCTTGTCACCTTCGATAAGGGCGAAGGCACCGGCCGCATCAACACAGCAATCCAGAGACGGCTCTATTTAAGCAGAGCGCTATTTGAGATGCACAAACCAACAGGGAACCGCTAGAACCGCATCAAAGCAGTGCACCACTAGCCGTTAATGCCCAGCTTTTCGAGAATACGATCGAGGTCTTCGTTACCGAAATACTCGATTGTCAACTTACCTCTTTTCGCCCCGTGCTTAAGCATGCAACGAGTATTAAAGTGCTCACCAATACGCTTCTCCAAGTCACGGATGACAGTCGCCTCAGCCTCAGCCGATTTGGCCTTCGCTTTTTTAGAATTACCGGTACTCTCCTTTAAAAGGCGCACTTGCTGCTCTGCCTCGCGAACGCTCATACCCGTCTCAATAATACGCCGTGCGAGTAACTTACGATGCTCCTCACTTTGCAGACCCAGCAGCACCTTGGCATGCCCAGTCGATATAAGACGACGACTCAAAAAGCCCTGAATCTCAGTACCCAAGGAAAGCAAACGTAGTGTATTGGCAATTGACGCACGCCCCTTGCCGACACGCTCGGCCACCGCTTCTTGGGTCAAATCAAAATCACGCACAAGACTCGCATAACCCAAGGCCTCATCGATTGGATTGAGATTCTCACGTTGTAAATTCTCAATCAATGCCAGAGTCGCCGAAGACGCATCGCTGGCTTCGATAATGCGCGCTGGCACGGTCTTTTTGTTTAAATACTCAAAGGCGCGCAGGCGTCGCTCGCCGGCAATCAACTCAAACTTTTTCCCCTGCATACGCACCACAATAGGCTGGAGCAGACCTTCTGATTGAATACTCTTGGCGAGTTCTTCGACGTGCTTAGGATCGATCTCGCGGCGAGGCTGATAAGGATTAGGTACAAGGTCCTTAATCGAGATCTCGCGATAGCCGAGCGAGGCCACCGCAGCTGATGCGACCACTGACGGTGCCGCCCGCTTGTTAGCCGTGGCTTTCCTTACGGGCGCAGCGGCTTTTTTGGGGGCCGCCTGGTTTGCGGTGGCACCAGTGGTACCTGAAATAAGGCCGCCGAGGCCGCGGCCGAGTCTGCTTTTAGAACTTGCCATAATTATTGAGCGATGGGGATGAAAATCGTTTCGCCAACACGTAAATCCTTTGCTGGATTCACTATCTTATTGGCATTCTGAATATGCTTTACAGTCGAGTTATGCTGCCGAGCGATCGCGCTAAGCGTGTCGCCGCCACGCACCACATAAGGCTTGCCCGTCTGTGGATAATCTTCGGGAAAATGAACTGGCGCCGCGACATTGGGCGTGCCGCGCACCGCTTTTGCCACTGAATTGATCGCTGATTGGGTCTCTTTACCCAGTGCATTTATCTGGCGAGACACCTCGTTGATAATCTGTTTTTTCTGCGACTCATCGGCTTGGCGATACTCTCGGCGTAGCGTTTCAATCGCGCCCGAGAGACTTGAAATCTGCGACTGCGTACCGCGATTCGAAGTAGCCGCCGCGACTTGCGCCCGCAGCTTAGCGTTCTCTCGCTGCATATCCTCCAATTCAAGGCGGAGTGATTTGAGCTGCTGCGCGAGCAAATTCACATCCTGGCTCAAGTTGGCTACAGCAACGCGCAAGTTATCAGATTGCGCGAATAAAGGCGTATTAACTAGTAGGGCTCCTAAAAGAATCGCTAGAGCCAGACGGAATTGCTTGATCATAAGTTATTTGAAGATTCAAGCACACAAGGAAAAGTCAAAGCCAGAAAATAATGAGATCGAGAAAGTCCTGATGCTTGCCCTCAGCAGCGCATCCTCTATATCAATTTAACTATGGCCACGACTAGCAGTTACTGGGTACACGACCTCAGCCCCTTTTTTATACGTTTCCCTGACAACCCACTTGGGCTCGATGGCATCCGTTATTACGGGCTCGCCTATTTACTTGGCTTTCTAGCGGCGTGGGGACTGCTGCGCGCGTATGATGCACGTGGCAAGTTCGCCATTAACGCAGACGCCCGCGCCACCTTAATGACTGCAGTGATACTCGGTGTAATCGTCGGCGGGCGCCTCGGCTACATGCTATTGTACGATTTGGAAGCGTTTTTGCAAAATCCATTGTTAGCCCTGAAGTTCAATCAAGGGGGCATGGCCAGCCACGGCGGCTTTGTCGGCGTACTGCTCGCGCTAACCTGGTTCGCTAGGAAATATCACTATAGCTTTTGCAAGCTAGGCGATGTCATCGTCACCCTTGCACCGCTAGGCCTATGCTTCGGCCGAATTGCCAACTTTATTAATGGTGAACTTTGGGGCCGAGTGACTGAAATGCGCTGGGCAGTGGTGTTTCCCGACAGCCCCATGGTCTACAATTCAGCGCTGCACATTTTCGCTGCGGAGCCGCGCCATCCATCGCAGCTGTATGCCGCAGTCCTCGAAGGCGCGCTACTCTTTGCCTACGCTCAATGGCGCTTCTGGCGCACCAGTCCGCCTGCGGGGCAGCTCGGTAGCGAATTCCTGATCGGCTACGGCATCGTCCGCATTTTCGGGGAACTCTTCCGAGAGCCTGACGCGGCCTTGATTATGGGGCTCAGCCGCGGGCAGTTTTACTCGATCTTCATGATCATCGCCGGTGCAGCAATCATTCATATCTTGCGGCGCAAGCAGGCAGCTGAGGCTTAGCAATAAAAATGTAACTGATGGCGATAAACTAGCCTTTCAGGACAAAGTCATCTGGCACGATGACGTTTTTACAGACGATCAGCACCCCATCTCGAATCGCGAGATCAACACCCTCGCCGAAGTGGTCTGGCAAACCAGTGGGATCCAACACAACATTGCGACCAATACGGACGTTCTTATCCAAGATCGCATGTTTTACCACGCTATCAGGGCCGACACCCACTGCTGGGCGGCCCAAAGCGACATTCTCCCTGAGCTCATCGACCGTCTCATAAGAATCGGCCCCCAGCATCACCACATCCTTTAAACTCGCGCCGCTATGCACCACTGAGCGCACACCCAATGAACATCGATCCAAGCAGCCATTTGTGACGATACAGCCATCGGCCACCACTGCTCGATTTACCTTACAGGAATTTAGCTTGGAGCCGGGCAAAAGCCGGGCACGTGTGTAAATCTTCGCATCTTCATCAAAGAAATTAAATGGCGGAACTTCGTCGGTCAGACTCAAGTTGGTGTCAAAAAATGCCTTCACAGTACCAATATCCTCCCAGTACTCATCGAAGACATAACTACACATCTTTTGCTTACCAAGCAGACCGGGAATAATTTCCTTACCAAAGTCTGTCGTATCAGTCGCCAGTGCTTCGACCAATGTTTTGGCGTTGAACACGTAAATGCCCATTGATGCGAGGCAGTAGTCTTTTGTGCCTGGATCATGCATCTTGTTACGCACGCTCTCACCGACTGCGAGGCCGCGGATCACCTCTGGGTCTGTTGGCTTCTCAACGAATTCAGTGATTTCAAGGTTCTCATCGACGCGCATTAAGCCCAATCCCTCAGCCTGATCCAGACCAAGCGGCTTCGCGGTGATCGTCACGGCAGCACCCGACGCATCATGCTCACGCACGACATCTGCTAGGTCCATACGGTACAGTTGATCACCCGAAAGGATCACATACAGATCGTCCTCCCCAGTGCCATCAAAGTGGTTCATGTTCTGGCGCACTGCATCGGCGGTACCTTGATACCAACCGTCACTCGAATCGGTTTGCTCTGCAGATAAAATATCCACACAGCCACCACCAAAGGAATCGAATTTATACGACTCTTGAATGTGGCGATGCAGTGACGCGGTATTAAATTGCGTCAAAACGTAAATCTGATTCATCCCCGCATTCAAGCAATTGCTAATCGGAATATCAACGAGTCGATACTTGCCAGCAAGCGGCACCGCCGGCTTGCAACGCTCTTTCGTTAAAGGGCTTAGTCGCGAACCGCGACCGCCTCCCATGATGATGCAAATAATCTTACGCTTCTTCATATGTGATACTTGGGGTGGACATAGGTGATCAATTAACTTGATCATTAGCGTGTCTAAGCACTGAATTGAAGCTTTATGTGTGGAATTGTTGGATATATCGGCCGCGATCGAGCGGGAAGTGTGATGCTAGATGGACTGAAGCGTCTGGAATACAGGGGCTACGACTCTTCTGGCGTCGCTATCTGGACGGATACCGGCATCAAACAGACCAAGCGTATTGGCCGAGTCGTCGAACTTGAGACCGCTCTGAGCGATGATCTCGGCGGCACCCTCGGCATTAGCCACACTCGTTGGGCCACACACGGCGACGTCACCGAAGCCAATGCGCACCCACATAGCAGTAGTGATGGCAAGATTGCGCTGGTGCATAACGGTGTGATCGAAAATTACGTCGGGATGAAGAAATTCCTAATTGAGAAAGGCTACACCTTTATATCTCAGACCGACTCCGAAGCACTCTGCAACCTGATTGCCTATCACTATGCGAAACAGCCCGAAGTCGCCGGAAAAAACCGCTTTCTCGAATCAGTGCGCAAGAGCCTCAGTCACGTCGAAGGCACCTACGGCATCGCAGTCATCTGCACAGACTTCCCCGGCGAGTTAATCGGCGCACGCAAGGGTTCGCCGCTGATCCTCGGCCTAGGCAAAGGTGAAAACCTGCTCGCCAGTGATGTCAACGCGATCACTCACTGCACCCAAAACGTCGTTTATCTGAACGACAACGAAGTCGTGCATCTCTGCGACGACGATTTCTCGATCACCACCGTCAGCAGTAAATCGGTCGAAGCTGTGGTCCACCAGGTCGATTGGGATACCTCCGAGGCCGAACTCGGCGACTACGACCATTTTATGCAGAAGGAAATCTTCGAGCAGCCGACCTCGCTGGAGAACGGCATGCGTGGACGTTTCTCTGATGACGGCAGCACCGCGGTATTTGGTGGCTTGAACCTGAATCCGCAGGAACTGCGCCAAATCGACCGCATTCTTTTCCTCGCCTGTGGCACTGCATGGCACTCTTGCCTGGTCGCTGAATATCTAATCGAACGCTATGCTCGCATCCCGGTCGAAGTCGAGTACGCCTCCGAGTTTCGCTACCGCAACGCGCCGTTGGATAAAAACACCCTCGTCATCGCCATCAGCCAGTCTGGCGAGACGATCGATACACTCGGCGCACTCCGCGAAGCCAGACGTAGAGGCTACCGCACCCTGGCGATCAACAACAGCGTCGGCTCCACCATTGCACGCGAAAGCGACGGCGGCATCTATCAACATGCGGGTCCAGAGATTGGCGTCGCTTCGACCAAAGCATTCACCTCACAGATCATGATTTGCGCAATGCTCGCACTCTACCTTGGTCGCCTCCGCGATCTCAGCTATGGCGACGGTGTCGAAATCGTCAAAGCACTCAAGCAAGTGCCCGCCCAAGTCGAAGAAATCCTTAAGCAGAATGACAAGATCGCGGCCATCGCCAAGAAATATGCGAAGTATGAAGACTGCCTATTCCTAGGTCGTCAGCTGATGTTCCCGATCGCCCTCGAAGGTGCGCTCAAGCTCAAAGAAATTTCCTACATTCACGCCGAAGGCTACCCAGCGGCGGAGATGAAGCACGGCCCGATCGCACTCATCTGCGAAGAGTGCCCCAGCGTGTTCCTCACCACCAGTGGCGAAATCTTCAGTAAGAGCCTAGCCAACTTACAGGAAGTCAAAGCCCGCAAAGGCAAGGTCATCTGCATCGCGACCGAAGGTTGCGAAATCCCCGAAGGTGCGGTCAACGAGATTGTTAGAGTTCCCGAATGCCATGAAATCGTAACGCCGATCCTGATGAGTATACCTGTCCAACTTCTCAGTTACCACGTTGCACTCGAACGCGGCTGCGACGTCGACAAGCCGCGCAACTTGGCGAAGTCAGTGACAGTGGAGTAGTTGTAATCGACTCACTCCAAGGGCTTCCAAACGAAGCGCCAAGGCATCGCCACCCACTCCGCTCCAGCATAATCGACTCCAACACGAGGGGTCGCAACAATTTCGGCATGGCTGACTTTGCTGTCGACATCCTCTAGCCACAGTCCGCCGACCCGGGTCAGCAGTTGATCGTTAAACGAACTGTTAATCTGGAAGTGCTTAGTCAAACGACCTGGCCCTTCGACGCTCTCGACAGCTCGAATTAGCACCGCCGCGGGATAGCCCTTCTCGCGGGTGGTGATATTGAGTAACCAATGCACCCCATAACAGAGGTAGATATAGGCCCGTCCAGGTGGACCGAACATCACCACATTGCGCGTCGTCGCGCCGTTGCTGGCATGTGAGGCACGATCCTCAAAACCATCGTAGGCCTCCGTCTCACAAATTCGCGCTCGAATAATTTTACCCGAATCCAGCCGGCGGCACAGTTGCTTACCCAGTAAATCGCGAGCGACATCAATTGTCGGTCGATCAAAGAAAGCCTTGTTGAGCACAAGCGCCATTAGAAATCACGCATCTTTGTGTCGATCACCAGTGTGACAGGACCATCGTTATGCGCCTCGACCTGCATATGCTCGCCAAAGCAACCGGTCGGCACCTCTTTTCCCAATGTAGTCGAGAGCTCGCGCACAAATTGCTCATACAGTGGCACCGCCTGTTCGGGCAAAGCAGCCCGATTAAAGGACGGGCGATTGCCTTTGTTTAAACGACCAAAGACTGTGAACTGACTAATCACCAGCGCATCGCCGCAGCCGTCGATCAGAGAGCGATTCATCCGGCCCGTTTCGTCCTCAAAAACACGTAGCTTGGTAATCCGACCGACCAGCCATTCGACATCCTCAGCGCTATCCGTCTTGCCCACTCC
>CAZIMR010000046.1:0-7520 GCA_964540215.1 uncultured Puniceicoccaceae bacterium | reverse complement strand
GGTCGTGGTCGCTGCGGTGGTGGAACGCACCCTGCTGGGTGAACACGCGGCGCTGCAAGCCGACACGACTGCTTTCACCACCTCATGGTGGATGCTCATCTGCTTAGTAATGGGTCCTGTTGCCGGCCTACTCGGACATCTATTTACCGAGATGCTGCTACGTTTACGCGCCCATTTTAAACAATGGCAGACAATCCCAAATTGGGCAAAGCCGGCTCTCGGAGGCTTGAGCGTCGGTCTGATGGGAGTTACGGTGCTACACCTTAGCGGCGGGCACCTCGGCGTGTTCAGCATTGGCTACACCGATTTGAATGCAGCACTGCATGGCAACCTGACTTGGACTGTGCTATTGCTCTTATTGGTTGGTAAGATCGTCGCGACCACTGTCTGTTACGCTTCTGGAAGCAGTGGTGGTATTTTCGCGCCGGTCATTTTCATTGGCAGTATGCTTGGCGGCTTGTTCGGCGTAGCACTGGTACAATTTTTCGGCTCCGATCCATCGGTCGCAGCGGGCGCCGCCCTACTCGGCACTGGCGCTTTTTTTGCGGCAGTAATCCGATGTCCGCTGACTTCGGTCATCATCATTTTTGAAGTGACCGCCAATTACACTCTGATTCTGCCGCTGATGGTAGGCAACTTCCTCGCTCATATTATCTCTGCGAAACTGCGCCCAGTACCGATCTACGATGCCCTGCTCTTACAAGACGGCATCAGCCTGAAAAAGCTCCCAGCGTATCGTGGCGAGCAGGATTGGCGCAATCTTCCCGTCAGCACGATCATGACGCACGACTCCCGCACCGTGATCGGAACTCTCGACGCGAAAGCTAACCTAGAGCACATCACAGCAGGCGGCCACAAGCACCACGGCTACCCCGTAGTCGCAGAATTCAACTCACAAGAACTGCTCGGCGTGATCACGCATCACGAGCTGCAAAACATGGCGGCCGCGAATGACGAACAACTGATCAGCCAATGGATCGAAGGGCACAAGGTCATCGAAATTTATCCAGACAGTTCCATCCGCGACGCAGCGAATACATTAGTCATTAAAGACGTGCTGCAAGCGCCCATCGTCAGCCGTAACGATCCAACTAAGCTACTGGGTATCGTCACGCTGCATGATATCGCCCGTCAGCAAAACGCGATCGAAGAAACATTCGATCGCTAGACAGAGGAGTCCGGTTGATTTACTTCAACTCCCGAACCCAGAGATTGCGAAACACGATGCCTTTGCCGTCGCCGGCAAATCCGAGGTGTCCGTCTTCTGGGATTTTCGAATTGAATTTGGGGCTCATGAATTCGGTGATACTGGCAAGGTCGGCACCGACAATGGGCGTGCCGTTGAGTTCCACCTGAATGGTGGTGCCCTGCACCCGCACGACTTGATAGTTCCATTCGTTGACGGCTCGCAGGTAGCCGCGCGCGGCAGCGGCTTTGCCGTACACACTGCCGTGATATTGGCGGGGATCGAGCTCGGCATACTTTTCGGCGGTGTTGTCGAGCACCTGAAGTTCGCACATGCCACTGTAAGCTGGGTTGCCATGCCCGGGATAGCGGATGGCCAAGCCGTTGTTGCCACCGCGGGGCGCTTTGAACTCTAGTTTAAACACGAAGTCGCTGTATTTCCGCGCGGTATAAATATTGCCGCCCTTCAAGCTAGTGATACTGCCGTCGGCGATCTCATACTGGTCGAGACTCCCCTTTCATCCAGTGAAGTCTTTGCCGTTGAAAATTGATTCGAAGCCCTCAGACGCTAGTGCGCGCAGCGCCTTTTCGTCCAATGATTGAGCATCACTCATCACAGACAGAGCCAAATTGCATCTTATGAGCAAGCTCTGGCGCCAATGCCGAGAGCTCATCACGATAACGGCGGATAAAGCCATGAAGATTCTGTTGATCAATTTCGCGAGCATCGACGAACAATCGATAAGCCAACTCCTCCATATCATAGGTGCTGCCGCACATTTTATCGAGCATCGAACGAAGATCATCCTTTGTCTGTGAGCTAAAGTGACACGATGCCGTCAATCGCTCGGCCCAAAGATCAAAATCGGCCGCCTCATCGATGCGCACCATCTGACTCAACGCCGCACCAATACTGACTAAAACACGTGTACGCTGATTATTACGCCGCTTCGGAGCAACCCGCCAGAATAGACGGAAACTCTCGATAAAGTAAGGCTGTTGTAAAAAGTGATCAAAGTCTTGCTCACGCTCGGCCAGTGGTAAGGCGCGCACTTGCGGAGCATGATATTGAGCGATTTTCCAACTCATCACCCATGTCTTCAGTGTGCCGTACTCAGTGGAGGGCATGGCTAAGCCATGCATCAAACTATGAGTCGCAGCGGCATCACGGAGGCCTTCAGGCAGGAGCTCGAGAATGCCGCTACCAAAGTAAGCGACATCGCGTGGTTGCAGCAAGTAGGCATCGATACGTGCACGAATGGAGCGTTCCTCTTGTGCCGTCGGTGGGCCTTCCTCATACAGCTCAATAGTCCAACGTTGCAGTTCATCCAAGGCATTCTCACCAGTAATAAATGCATGAATATCCGACCAATTCTCGGCTGCTCGCGTGCCCGCCAGCTCCCAAGTCATACAGTACGCCATGCTGACGATGAGGAACTCTTCTACTCCATTTTTTTGTAATCTAGTCACCAGCAATTCTAATGTTTAAAATCCGTTTACTGGCCAAAGAAAGAGACCACAAAATCGGCAAAGTATGCATCCACATAGCGGTCAAAACCGAGAAAATAAATTAACCCACCGACTGCCAGCATCGGACCGAAAGGTACTTGCGATCCAAATGCGACAAACTCGTCACTCCCATCTGCGGCCTCGCTCTCAATCGAGCTACCCCATCCGAAAATACGCCCCAGCAATAATACGGGCAGTAAAATGAGACTGCCGATAAAGGCTCCGCCAAACATCGCAAAGACTGCGCCCTGCCAACCACAGAATGCACCAATAAAGCCGACAAATTTGACATCGCCCTCCCCCATTGCTGGCTTGCGAAAAACGATCTCGCCGAGTACCGCGATCCAATACACTAGCCCCGCACCAATCAGCGCACCAATGATTGAGTGCACGCCAGACTCGATATTCGCAATGATCGGGTGGCCCTCAATGCCTTGCAATGACGGAAATAAAATCGACAGCAGCACACCAATCAGCATGCCACCGATAGAGAAACGATCCGGAATAATCATATGATCCAGATCGATAAAAGTCGAACAGATCAAAAACGCAATGAACAGGAAACCGATAATCGCGACAACCGGGGGATGCATGACCCATGACGCATAAAACAGCACAGCTGTAAGCAATTCGATTGCAGGATAGCGCGCGCTAAATTGCTCGCCACAGCAACTCGCGCGACCACGCAGAAACACCCAAGTCAAAATCGGGATATTATTATACCATGCAATTGGCTTCCCGCAGGCACAGGTCGAGCCGGGAAAGACCACCGAACGTTGCGCAGGGATACGATAAATACAGACGTTTAAAAAACTCCCGACAATCGCTCCAAAAATAAAGCTAAAGACCGCGAAGAACCACGGGTAGTCGGCGTTAATATAGGTAAAAGTCTCAAGCATAACGGGGCGGAAGTTGCAAAGAATGACAGGCTGCAGCCATCATCGAATGGGCATCAACTTTACTGTTCGACCACAATTCAAGCGCGCGTGCACCTTGATGGATGAGCATCGATAGGCCATTCGCAATCGGCAGCGCGCGCGCGCTGGCTTGCTCTAGCAACGCAGTCTTCGTTGGATTATAAATCATATCATAGACCTTCCAACCCGCAGGCAGTTGCGCCACGTCGATTGGTGCGGGATCGCTGGATTGTAGGCCCAGAGATGTCGCATTGATCACCACGCCACACTCCGGCAAGTCTTGCGGCAATTCATTCAAAGCAAAAGTCCGTGTCGGCGTGCTGCCCGATACTCCGCCGAGCACTGCCAGCAAATCCTGTAACCGCTCGGGCGTACGATTGCCGACATATAATTGCGCGCAACCCGAAAGCTTACACTGCACCGCAGCCGCTCGCGCCGCGCCACCCGAACCAAGCAAAATCACATTGGCATCTTTCAGCGCCACACCCAGGTCCAACTCCAGTCCACGCGACAAGCCATAGCCGTCGGTATTAAAGCCATCATAACCGAGTTCATTCCAAACCAGTGTATTTACCGCCCCCATACTTTGCGCATCAGGCGAAATGCCTTGAATCAAATCCAGCGCTTGCACCTTATGCGGGATCGTCAGGTTCAGTCCCCCAAAGCTCCGCTGATGAAACAGCGCTAAGGCCTCAGCGAAATCCTTGGGCGCAATGTCGAAACGATAATAGGCCCAATCAGTGAAACGCGAGTCAGTCTCTCTCAACTTTGCCAACGCCGCATTATGCATTGCTGGGCTGACTGAATGTTGGATCGGATAGCCGATCACAGCCAGCGGAGTGCCACTAAATTCGGTCGTTTCTAGATCCCTAAGGGTATAAGTTTTTTCGGTATTCACTGCGTTGATAAAAGAATGACAACCTACACCTAAGTCACTATCGCAAATGGATACGAGCCGATTCCATCGGCAAGACCGGAAAATATTTTGGGGCACAATCCCCCCGTCTGACCAGACTGTTGCACAAAATCCCGATTCCTGTAATCAAACCGCACCGCGTGATTGTGGCAAAAAAATGGGTTTTGCAACAGACTGTGACGACCGAGGCCACGATCGGTTGCGTAGCTGGCCTCGATCGTGCGATCGGGGATTTTTGACCGAGCACTTCTCACTCTCAAGTCTCAGCTCTCAGCTCTCAAGTCTCAGCTCTCAGCTCTCTTATACCATACAACGCCGTGCCGACACGAATCTGCGTCGAACCCGCGGCAATCGCCACTTCCAGGTCACCAGTCATGCCCATCGAGAGCTCAGTCAACGGCAGCTGATACTCAACCGACAGCCGATCGCGCAGATCACGCAAGCCCTCGAACGCTGCCTTGGCCACATCAAGATCATCGTCGAGCGGCGCAATGGTCATCAAGCCGTCAACTTGTAAAGACTCGGCTGCAACGGCTGCCTCCAGCGCCGCCTTCATCTCGCCGACACTGAAACCGTGCTTGTTGGGATCGGCACCGGTATTGCATTGCAGCAGAATGGAGAGCTTTTTTTCCGCCTGCGCGGCACAGCGATTGAGGCGATTTAACAACTTCAGTGAATCCACCGACTGCACTCGATCAAACATCGCCACGGCGTCTTTCGCCTTATTCGACTGCAAATGACCGATTAACTCCCAACGCACCTCGCCCGAATATTGTGCATGCTTCTGGCTCGCTTCTTGCACACGGTTCTCGCCCACTGCCGTCAAGCCAGCACGAACTGCATACAGCACCGCATCCAACGGATGGTTTTTGGTGACGGGTAGCAGTTGAACGCTGTCGACCGCGCGGCCCACTCCGACACAGGCGGTGTTAATACGAGTTTTAACCTGTTTTAAATTACTTTCAAAGGCTTCAAAGGAAATCATAATCTATTAGCTGAGATATTAAGTTTTATACTTTTAAATAAGAAAAGCTGCTTATGGTATTGCAGTACCATTAGGTGAGTTTATAGTCATTACATGCATATTGAAAACTTTAAGATTTTTTCCGATCTTGTGGAGAGTGAAAGTTTCTCACGCGCTGCAAAGCTAAACGGAATCACACAATCTGCCGTAAGCCAACAACTACGTGCGATGGAAAAGCATTTCAGCATACTCATTGTTGATCGCAGCCAGAAGCAATTTCGCCTCACACGCGAAGGTCAAAAGCTCTACGAATCAGCCAAAGAGATCCTTTACCTGTACGATAAGCTCAACAGTGAGTTGCAGGAGATGAAGAAAGTCATCAGCGGCACGATCCACATTTCCACCGTTTATAGTATTGGCCTGCATGAGTTACCTCCCTACGTAAAAGTCTTTTTAGCCAAATTCCCAGAAGTCAATATCCGCGTGGAATATCGCCGTGCCAATATGGTTTACGAAGACATTCTGACCAATTCCATCGACTTGGGCCTGATCGCCTACCCACAGAAGCACAAGCAACTGGAGGTGCTGCCCTTCCACGACGATATTCTTGTTTTGGTCGTCAGCCCTGAACATCCGTTCGCGCAGCGCAAAAGCGTCGACATCCAAGATGTGGCCGGCCAGAAATTCATTGGTTTCGAACCAGATATACCAACTCGTAAAGCGACCGATATTATCTTTAAAGAAGCCAACATCGAAGCCGAACCAGTCATGGAGTTCGACAATGTCGAAACCGTGAAGCGCGCGGTCGAGATCAACGCCGGCATCGCAATCCTACCCCAAACGACGGTCATTCGCGAAGAGGCACAAGGCTTACTCAAAGTGCTTAAATTCAGGAATCAGACCTACAAGCGACCACTGGCATTAATCCACCGCAAGGGCCGCGTGCTCACTCCAGCGATCAAAAAGCTGATTGATCTATTGACCTCGAAGGATCTCAACCGCCTCGAAGAGCTAGAAGAAGAAGTGGTCAACGCAGGCGAAGAGTAGGTCTTCACGCCAGTCCTTGCAAAAAGCGTATGCCACTCCGGCATGCGCTTTTTTGTATGCCCACCGCGCTCACACAAATAAAATGCAGAATGAGCCCGCGCGATGCTTGCAGTAATTCGCTAGGAACTTTTACTCGTGCCTGATGGACTCCACTCTATACGAATTATGAAGCTTTTCTACACCTTAGCCAGCACTTACACATTTGCCCTCTGTTCTGTCCTATCGGGGCTCCCACAAGGGATTGAACACATCCAGACGCTCGATGGCATACAGGAATACCGCCTCAGCGAGAATGGGCTACGCGTGCTGCTAATGCCTAACCCAGGCCTGCCCGTCGCGACCGTGATGGTCACCTACCAAGTCGGCGCACGCAATGAAGTGGCTGGCACGACCGGCGCGACCCACATCCTGGAACACATGATGTTCAAAGGCACCGACCGCTTTAATAGCAGTGACGGCTCTGACTATTCCAGTGAAATGGAACGTATCGGCGCGCGTTCAAATGCCACCACCTATTTCGACCGCACCAACTATTACGCGACGCTGCCGAGCGAATATGTCGCACACACCATCGAGCTAGAGGCCGACCGCATGCGCAATCTGCGCATCCGCGAAGCAGACCTCGCCTCTGAAATGACCGTCGTGCGCAACGAATACGAACGCGGCGAGAACAGCCCCGTCAGCACCTTGATTAAAGAAATCTATTCGGCTGCCTTCGTCGCACACCCCTACACACACCCGACCATCGGCTGGCGTTCAGACATCGAGAGCACTACTCCCGAAAAGTTGCGGGCTTTTTATGATGACTTTTACTGGCCCGAAAACGCAGTGCTCACCGTGATCGGCGGCTTCGACATTGATGCCACTCTCGAAGCTGTGCAGCAATTTTACGGTGCGGTGCCCAAAGCACCACACACGATTCCCGTGGTAGAAACCATCGAGCCCAAGCAACTCGGCCCCCGTCGACTGATAATCGAACGCA
>CAZIMR010000045.1:0-7576 GCA_964540215.1 uncultured Puniceicoccaceae bacterium | reverse complement strand
ACGATCATGGCGTTAAAGTGGGCATTGCTCTCTAGCCAATGCGCGGCGTGCAGTTCGCAGGGTTGCACAAGGTCGCCCGATTTGAGCCAGGCTTTGACTTGTACTTGGTCGTCATTGGCGAAGGCGAGGCCAGCTGTTTTGAGGTCGAGCGCGGGATCGACGTAAATCATTGAATGAGATTCATAGTGAGGTTTCAGGTAGCTCCAGTCGACGTTGCCAGAGTACTTTTCGAGCTTTTCTTCGTCGCTGGAGTGGTCCTCTGCTGGGCTAAGTTCGTCGTTGAGCATGTTCTTGTTGTGCCAAGAAAAAACGAAAATTCAAAGTCTGAATCTGTAAAAGCGCAGGATTCATGGTTTTTCGCTAATAAATCTCGTCGAGGTCGTATGAATATCAGCATTTTATGCTTGCAGGAGAGGGGGCTCGACCTAGTTTCTCGCGTTCCTCTCACGGCGATCTCGATCGCTGCTGGGCACTCTGCCTTGAGAGGGAATATACAACAATAATCTCAACCACACTGCCGCTCCGGCGCGCAGTAACCATATATACATATGAGCCTAATGGAAGAACTGCTGAAAAGCAGCACCGTAGATAACCTCGTAGAAGGTTCCATCATTAAGGGAACAATCATCGAAATCCGCCCAACTGAAGTCGTGATCGACATCGGTGGTAAATCAGAAGGTATCGTGAACGCCAACGAATTCGTTGACGTCAGCGAACTTCAAGTCGGATCTGAATTAGAAGTCTTTCTCGAAAAACTCGAAGATAAAGAAGGCAACCCTGTTGTCTCCTTCGACAAAGCAGAGCAAAAGAAGAACTGGGAAAAAATCGTCGAAAACTGTGAAGAAGGCTCGATCATTCAAGGTCGCGTCCGCTCTAAGGTTAAAGGCGGTCTCATCGTCAGCATCGGCGTTGATTCCTTCATGCCTGCGTCTCAAATCGACGTTCAGCCTCCTAAGAACCTCGATCAATATGTCGGTCAGACATATGACTTTAAGGTCATCAAGATCAACCTCGAACGTAAGAACATCGTCGTTTCTCGTCGCGAGCTCATCGAAGAGCAACGCATGGAGAAGCGCCGTGCGCTGCTTGACGAAGTCAAGCCAGGCGACACACGTCGCGGCCAGGTCAAGAACATCACCGATTACGGTGCATTCGTCGACCTCGACGGTCTCGACGGTCTCTTGCACATCACTGATATGTCATGGGGTCGTATCAACCACCCATCCGAAATGGTCAAGCAGGGTGAAGAGATCGAAGTGATGATCATCGAAATCGATCGCGAACGCGAACGTGTTTCCCTCGGCCTTAAGCAGCTTGCAAACAACCCATGGGAGAAGATCGAAGAGAAATATCCTGTCGGCACAACGGTTGCTGGTAAGGTTGTTAATCTCGTCCCTTACGGTGCCTTCATCGAAATCGAAGAAGGTGTTGAAGGTCTCGTGCACGTCACGGAGCTTTCTTGGACTAAGCGTATCTCTAAGCCTAGCGAAGTCCTTCGCATCGGTGAAGAAATTCAAGCAGTTGTTCTCGGCGTCCAAAAGGAAGAGCAAAAGATCTCTCTCGGCACTCGCCAACTCGATACTAACCCATGGGATATGGCTCGCCATAACTACCCAGTCGGCGCACGCGTCCGTGGTAAGGTTCGTAATCTCACTACATACGGCGCATTCGTCGAACTTGAAGAAGGTATCGACGGCATGGTGCACGTTTCCGACATGTCTTGGACACGCAAGATCAACCACCCATCCGAGATGGTCAAGAAGGGCGACGAAGTCGACGCATTGGTCCTCGACGTGGATGCAGATTCACAGCGTATCTCGCTCGGCATGAAGCAACTTGCAAACGATCCATGGGACGAAATTGAAACACACTTCAAGATCGGCGACATGGTCAAGGGCAAGGTATCCAAGATCACTAGCTATGGTGCGTTTGTCGAACTCGACAACGATATCGACGGCCTGGTGCACATCTCGCAAATCAGCGAAGAGCGTGTTGAGAAGATCAAGGATGTGCTTAACGCAGACGACGAAGTCACTGCACGTGTTATCAAGATCGACAAAGACGACCGTCGTATCGGTCTCTCGATCAAGGCCGCGGACTACAGCGATGAAGATCTCGCTAAGGAACGCCAAGCATTCGATAACGTCACTGGCACAGAAGACCTCACCAACCTTGGTGACCTTCTCGACCAAGCGACGACTAAGTAAGCGATTTGAGAATCCAAACTTTCAAAAGCCTCCAGTTCACGCTGGAGGCTTTTTTTGGGTTTGGAGGGTAGCGTCCATGGCCCATGCGACATCGGCGATGACAGTAGCAGCGCCATCTTGGCGCTTTAAGTGTGGCTAGCAGAGGCGATGCCGCAGGATTACATTCTAGCTGTCGTGGCTGCGATCAGCCTGCTGGCCTCTGTTTTCTGACTCCTGTCCTCTGAAAGTCCTAGCTATCGCGCTTACGAATCAGTACCCGGCCCTGGTAGACCCAGCGGTAGGGGCTGTGCTCGCCACGGTTGATACGTTTGCGGGTAAACTCGAGCAGCTTTTGCTTCTTTTCGACTAGAATGGCAACGACACAGGTCATTTCCGACCAGACTTCCGGATCGGGCAGGTCTTTGATCGCCAGCTGGAGTTGAGCCATGTTCGGAATGAACTTGCTCGAATCACTGCGCTGTGAACGGGAGGAGTCGCTGGAGCTTCTTTGTGACGATCGGGGCATGGCGCTGATACTAAAGGGGAGTATGGTTAAGATCCAACAATTGAAAAATATCCCAAGCTGACAATGCAAATCGAGAAAGTGAGCGTTCTAGGCAGAATTCACTTGATCTTGTGTGCTTCCTGCTTCTTTTTCCCCGAATCGATTTGAGATGGCGCGGTCGCCAAGTGGTAAGGCCGAGGACTGCAAATCCTCTATCGTCGGTTCGATTCCGACCCGCGCCTCCATCTTTTAAAACCGTTGCTCACAAAGAGTAAGGGTTTTTTAATGCTCACTTTACGTTATGTGTGATTTTTAAGTGTCTATGGATCGTCTGTTTTTCGAGTCACATCGGGAAAATTCGCCATCCAAAGCGACCAAGGCTCCGCCGGATCAGGACCAGTCTAGCTCTTTACAAGTTGCCTGACTGCACTGCCAACAAGGCCTTTGCTTCGCAAAGAACCGCGTTCTACACCGCGCAAAGAACCGCGTTCTACACCTTGGTTAATCGTGGTGTAGGACGGCTTGTCACGGCGTAGTGCAACGAAGACGGATGCCTCTCGAAGAGGGCGCGTTTTTGATACCTTAATAACTAACCACACTAATGGTGCCTTGGTATTTCCAATCGTCAGCGCATTTGACTAGACCCGCACGCACTGGGTTGTTGCGCACATAATCCCATTTTTCGGAATAACTGTTGGCGCTGCGTAGAATGTGGTCAAAGAAGCCTGGTTGCCAATGTGGCTGGGCAATGTCTAAAGCTCTGAGCGGTTTCGAGAGCGACTGCTTTAGAAAACCAACCGTTTTGCCCACGACATAGCGGTTCGGGTCGATCCTCAGGAAAAGATGAATGTGATCTGGCATGATTACATATTCCCCGCAGACAATCCCATCGTGGCATTTTCGCTCCATCAGCTTTACGAAATGATCATGGAATGGCTCGTTGACTTTGCGCAGCGCGCGCCGTCCGATGCGCTGAGTGAATCCCCACGCCGAACGGCGAGCCAACCACAGGTTGAAGCTGATCCCTGCCAAGCGACGACCGTGACCGATCCGCGCGTTACTGCGAGCGAGCAAGGCGGACAGGTCCGACCTGCGCTTCCATCTCGCTTGACAAAAAAAATCCCGGCGAGTCACGCTCGCCGGGATTTTTTGTATCCATTGCCCGCATGCGGGTTGGGATGAAGTAATAGTTACAGGAAGTAGCGCACGTAACCGTCTTCGCGCACTTGTTGCAGCCAGCGCTCTTGGGTCTCACGGGCAATTTCGCCGACGAGTACGTTTTCAATTGCATCGCGCACTTCGGTCACCGGCTGGATCATTTCCTCGCGCTTGGCTTCGCAGTAAAGAATGAATATGGTGTTATTGAGCTCCACGGGTTGGCTGTAGCCGCCAGGCTGAAGGTCGAAGGCGACAGAGCTGAGTTCTTTACGAATGTCTTGGCGTTCGATCCAACCCCAGTCACCACCTTTGCGGCTCATTTCGTCCTGACTGTATTTGCGCGCCAGGTCGCCGAAGTTGTCGCCTTCAGCGAGCTCTTGAATAATCGTC
Organism: uncultured Puniceicoccaceae bacterium; assembly: GCA_964540215.1. Lineage (GTDB taxonomy): Bacteria > Verrucomicrobiota > Verrucomicrobiia > Opitutales > Coraliomargaritaceae > Lentimonas. The sequence goes on along the minus strand of CAZIMR010000045.1, from coordinate 3,337 downwards.
TTGGCTGTTTGCCTGAGCAGGGCGGTACCTTCGTCTGCGATGGGTGTCAGGATGATCTGGCGCAGATGCATGGACTCTTCCTGGTAAAAGCGAATTTTGTTTTGGATGTAGAAGGCTTGGATGCGCTCAGGGCTGATCTCGGACTGAGACTTGCGGTTCTGTTGACGCATGACGTTGACCACAACACGCTTATAGATGTTTTCGCGGAACTCGCGCGCGGTCAGTCCTTGCGCACGTAGGTATTCTAAGAAGCGCCCCCGGTCGCCACCAAAGTCACGGTTGAGGACTTCGTCGTATTCCTGGTCGATGTATGACTGCGGTAGCATTAAGCCTTTTTCTTGGGCTGCTTGGACGATCAAAATGCGGTCGATCAAGTTTTGTAGCACTTCACGGCTCATGCGGTCGATGCTCTCGGAGAATTCTTTTTCGGAGCGGGCTTCGGCACGCAGGCGTGGAATGATCGGTTCGATTTCTCTGCGGAGTTGCTCGATGGTAATGATTTCACCTTCAGCGATGGCGGCGATGCCGTTACCCATGCGGATCAGAGCAGCATCTTGCTGGCCGTGCGCATGTTGCGCGAGGCCAAGCAGAGCGAGGGAAACGAAGAGAAAAGAAAGAGAGCGTTTAAGCGACATAATGCACGTGGCTGATGAGTGAATTTTGAACAATAAATAACAGTAGAAAGGGATCTGGTCTGGTCAAGCGGCGAAAGTGGCCCTTATCAGGCAGACGACTTTTGGTTGCGGATCAAGTATTTCTGGATCTCTCGCAATCTCTTCAGCGGATCTTTGGCCGTGAGTCTTGGGAAGCGTGCGCCCGTCTTGAGAAATTCGCCGCTTTTGCCGGGTTGTGCGAGGCGGCAAATTAGGCGTTCGCTCTCGCTTTCGACGCGGCGCACACCAGCGCCCTCGGCAAACACGCGCACGCGGCTTACTTCGATCAGTGCTTGAGTGGCGCGGGGCAATGGTCCAAAGCGGTCAGCCATTTCTGCGGCGATTTCCTTAATGATCGCGTCGCTGTTGGACAGTGCGAGGCGGCGATAGAGGTCGATCCGTAGGCGCGGCTCGGCGACGTAGTCGGCGGGCAGGGCGGCTTCGATCAGTTGATCCGAATGGTCGGTATATTCGGCGTCTTTGATCGCGGCGAAGGCGAAGCTGCCCGTGGTGCGGCGCGAGCGCGAACCACCTTCACCGGTAGCGATGAAGTCGAGCTTCACTTCGGCACGAATACGATCGGCGCCGGGCTCACCCTTGAGGCGGGCGACGCTTTGTTTGAGCAATTGGCAATAGAGCTCGAAACCGACACCAGCGATATGGCCACTTTGTTGCGAGCCGAGCAGATTGCCTGCACCGCGAAGTTCGAGGTCGCGCATCGCAATGCGAAAGCCTGCACCGAGCTGATTGTGCTGCTTGAGCGCGTTCAGGCGCTTTTGTGCGGTATCGACGAGTGCGGCGTGGCGATGCAGAAGCAGGTAAGCGTAGGCTTGCCGTTTGAAGCGACCGACGCGGCCACGAATCTGGTAGAGCTGGGCCAGTCCAAAACGGTCGGCGCCTTCGATGATCAGCGTATTACAATTGGGGATGTCGATGCCTGACTCGATGATCGTGGTGCAGACCAATACATCGAACGCACCAGCGACGAACTGGGTCATGACTTTTTCCAGTTGGCCTTCATCCATTTGCCCGTGGCCGACGGCGACGCGCAACTTCGGGTGCATTTCGCGGACTTGGTGCGCCACGCCTTCGATGGTCGAGACGCGGTTGTGCAGGTAGAAGACTTGGCCGCCGCGATCTGTCTCGGCCTGAATCGCACTTTTGATGAGATCGGTCGAGTAACTTTTAACGATAGTCTCGATCGGGCGTCGATTGACGGGCGGGGTCTCGATCACACTCATTGCTCGGGCTCCTGCGAGCGCCATGTACAGTGTGCGCGGGATTGGCGTGGCGCTGAGTGTGAGGATGTCGACGTTGGCGCGCAGCTGCTTGATGCTTTCCTTCTGCTTGACGCCAAAGCGCTGCTCCTCATCGACGACCAGTAGCCCAAGGTCCTGGAAGTGGACATCTTTGCTCAGCAGTCGGTGCGTGCCGATCACGATGTCGATTCGGCCTTCGGCAAGGTTAGCGATAATTTCTTTGTTCTGCTTCGCGCTGCGGAAGCGACTGACCATATCAATAATGATTGGGTATTCGGCCATGCGCTCGCGAAAGGTGTTGAGGTGCTGTTGGCAAAGCACGGTGGTTGGCACCAGCAGGGCGACTTGTTTGCCCGCGAGCACGGCTTTGAGCGCGGCACGGATTGCGACTTCGGTTTTGCCAAAGCCCACGTCACCGCAAATCAGACGGTCCATCGGCAATGCTGCCTCCATGTCCGATTTGGTGGCTTCGATGGCAGTGAGTTGATCGGGTGTTTCGGTGAACGGGAAGGCCCCTTCGAAGGTCGCTTGCCAAGGGTGATCTGGCGGAAAGGTGTAGCCGCCGTGTTGACTGCGCTCGGCGTGCAGGGTGAGTAGCTCGGCGGCATAATCGAGCGTGGCGACCTCGGCGGCGGCGCGCGTCTTATCCCATGCGGCTCCGCCGATCTTGCCGAGCTTAGGGCTCGATTTGGTCAGGCCGACGTAGCGCGTCAGCAAGTGCGACTCGTGCAGTGGTACATGCACCGTCATTTGATCCGCAAATTCGACGGTGATCACTTCTTTGCTGCCGCCTTGGATCTCTAACTTACTGAGTCCACGAAATCGGCAAACGCCATGTTGCAGGTGGACCAGTGGATCGCCGTCCGCGAGCTCTGTGAAATCGAGCAATTGATCGACTTGCGAAATGGTCGGCCGTGCGCGTTCCTGAGTACGGCTGATTTTGCGCCGCTGACGTCCGAAGTATTCAGTGTCGGTAATTAGAACGATGCCCGAGGAGGCCTTCGTCTGCTTGAGTGGCAGCCATGTTGGCGACCCTTGACAGATGAATCCGCCAGAGATGGTGCCGTGCAGATACTTGGGCTTGAGCTTCGCGGTGAGTGGATTCTCGGCCAGTAGCTCTGCGATACGCGCGGCCTCACTCTCGCTGGCAGTGACGAAGTAGAGTGTGCGCTTCTCTTTTTTCGACCAGTCGGCGATACTGCTTTCAAACTTGGTGCGCGCACTTTGCTCGGACTCGAAGCGATCGAATCCGACCTGCACCGCGTCTGTGTGATGGCGGTAATTGGCTGTTGGTTCGGTGGCGAGTTCGACGCGCTGAGCTTGGTCAAACAGTGCGGGATCTGTATCCACTGAGCAAATACCTACGCGCAGGTCGTTGGCTCGCGCGCGGCGTGCAAAGACTTGCTCGAAGCTACGGGTCTTGCC